>CAXHAW010000083.1:0-6838 GCA_964014525.1 uncultured bacterium | reverse complement strand
ACAGCGCCGTAGCGGCGATGGCGGTCTGCAGATCCTCTTCTCCGTGAATGCGCCGAGTAACATCTGCAGCCAGCTCCTTCTGTAGCAGACGGGCACCTGGGTTTTCAGCGTGGGATGCTTCGAGGCCTTCGATTTTCTCTTTGTCGAGCAATGTGAAGATTCGGATATAGCGGGCTGCATCCTCGTCCGCCGCATTGATCCAGTATTGGTAGAATTTGTAAGCACTGGTTCGGGCCTTGTCAATCCAAATGTTGCCTCCTTCACTCTTCCCAAATTTCGACCCGTCTGACTTGGTGATGAGCGGCGCTGTAAGGGCAAAGGCATGGCCTTGGCCCTTGCGGCGGATGAGCTCAGTGCCCGTGGTCATGTTGCCCCACTGGTCGCTTCCTCCCATTTGCAGCATGCAGCCGTGTTCCTTCCACAAGTGGTAGAAGTCATAGCCCTGGACCAGCTGATAGCTGAACTCAGTGAAGCTCATGCCGCCTTCTAGGCGGTTTTTTACGGAGTCTTTGGCCGTCATGTAGTTGACGGTGATGTGTTTTCCGATATCGCGGATAAAGTCCAGAAAGCTCAAGTCTCTGAACCAGTCGTGGTTGTTGACCACCTGGGCAGCGCAAGGGCCTTCAAAGTCGAGAAAGCGCTCGAGCTGTGCCTTCTGGCAATCCAGATTGTGTTGTAGCACATCGAGGTCGAGGAATTGACGCTCTGCTGTTTTCCCACTGGGGTCTCCCACCATTCCGGTTGCGCCCCCAACCAGGGCGATGGGCCGGTGGCCTGCACGCTGCAAATGGACGAGCAACATCACGGGAACAAGGTTCCCGATGTGAAGGGAGTCTGCTGTGGGGTCGAAGCCCACGTAGCCGGCGGTCTGTTCCTTCTCGAGTTGTTCCTCAAGACCGGGCATGGCGTCATGCAGCAAGCCGCGCCACTTCAGTTCGGCAATGAAATCCATGGTAGCGAAGGTACGTCCGAAGGTCTCCTTGTTCTGATGCTCACAGGCGGGGAACCAGTGTTTCGAGTTTCATCGATCTCGACCCTTTCAGTAGAATGGTCCGATCCGATTCCGGTTGGCTGTCCAGAAGGGTTTCGAGGGCATCGAGTGTGTCAAAGGCTCTGTCGCCGGGCGCGTGTTGCGCGAACTGACGCCCTACCGTCCAACATTCAATGTTGCAATCGGCCGCGACGTCCCGAACGAGCCGATGACCGGATGGGGCATGTTCGCCGAGTTCCATCATATCTCCGAGAATGGCGAGGGGCTTTATGTGACCTGATGCGGCAAAGGCGCGCAAGGTGGACTCCACTGAGCTCGGGTTGGCATTGTAGCAATCGATGATGACCGTATTGGCTTCAGTTTCCACCAACTCGCCCCGTTGTTGGACCGGCTGAAAGGCTTCAAGGGCCTCTCCAATGCCCTCTGCAGGCACACCGAAATGATGGCCTACGGCCATGGCTACAGTCATGTTGGCCAGCTGATGTTGTCCTTCGAGCTCGACCTTCAGGCCCCCTTTTGATTCGTGCCAAGGACCTGGATTGGGCCCATTCATTGACCAATAGACGGGTGCACCGGGCGCTTCACCAGTTCGCCAAGACAGGGGAGGGTGTTTCGCGGTGCCAAAACAGAGTCGCACCAACCCCTCCAGTTTGGACAAGGCCATCAAGTCGTCATCGGATGCAGGGACAAAGGCGGTTCCTCCCTTGGCCGCCAAATGGACAAAGAGTTCTTGCTTGCCTTTTTTCACCCCTTCGATTCCGCCAAAGCCCTCGAGATGGGCCATCCCCACATTGGTGATGATTCCGTGGGTTGGCTCCGCAATGCGGGAAAGGGCCGCGATTTCGCCTTGGTGGTTGGCCCCCATCTCGACAATGGCGAACTCAACATCCTTTGGAAAGGACAGCAGGGTGAGGGGCACCCCGATGTGGTTGTTCAAGTTTCCCGCAGTCGCCCGCACATCGAAGGATTCAGACAACACGGCCCGGAGCAGCTCCTTGGTTGTGGTCTTTCCATTGCTCCCTGTGAGACCCAATACCGGGCAGGCAAACCGTTGCCTGTGCAAGTTGGCCAAGCTTTGTAGCGACTGGAGGACGTTTTCTACGTGCAATACGTTGTCTCCAACCACGGCTGGGTCGTCAACAACCGCAGCCAAACAACCCGCTTCCAGCGCCTGAAGAGCGAATGTATTTCCATCGAAGCGTTCGCCCTTGAGGGCGAAAAAAAGCATTCCAGGCCCGCATTTTCGGGTGTCTGTCGTGACACCATCGGACCGGTCAAACCAGTTCAAAAGCGCTTCGGGAGGTGTGCGGTTCATGGGGTCAAGAAAAGACGAACCCCGTGAGGCTCAAGGCCACCACGGGGTTCGGAATGAACAGTGTCCCGTTGGGCTCAATTGTTGCCCATGGCGTTGCCCCTGGGTGAGCCCACCCGGGTCATCGCACAGCGGAAGCCGATGGTGGAGCTGCTTTGGTCTTCCTCGAGGAAGCGACGTGTTCCAGGAATAATCCAATAGACCCGGTCGTTCCAGCTTCCTCCTTTGTAAACGCGGACGTTGTCGTTGATCAAGGAAGTGCCTCCGTATTCGTAAACCGTTCCATCTTCATCTTGATCGAAGTAGATGCTGCTCTCCTTGTCGCCGTCGAGGTAGTCAATGTTGTCGGCAACCTGGTAGTTGCGTCGGCCAATGTTCTCCTCAAGGGTGACCTCTCGGTAGCGCATCTGTCCTGGCGTATTGGTGATGTTGCGCGTCCACCCTCTCCGGAGATCAGGCGCACAAGGCGCTTCACTTTCCTCAATCAAGTCGAGCGCCTCGTCCATCTGAATCATGGCATCCTCCATGCGCTTCTCATCGAGGTTCTCATTGGCGTTTTCGATCTTCTGATTCAACGCGTCAACGAGGTTGCTGCCCTCTGAAGTCAGACTGCCTTCTGTGGCCTCTGAATATTCTTCGATGAAGGTTTCAATCGCCACTACATCGTATTGCACGTAGTCCAATTTGTCGGCCACGTTGCCTTCACTGTCGAGCAGTTTCGTGGAGAATACGTTTCCACGGAAGGGTCGAAATTCCTGCGCGTCTTGGAGCGTTCCTGGACGGTATACATCCATGACCCACTCGCTGACATTGCCCGCCATGTTGTACAGGCCATAATCGTTTGGCGCATAGCTAAAGACTGGTGCGGTCACGTCAGCTGCATCATTCAGCGCATTTGCGACACCCATGTAGTCACCTCGGGCCCGGACGAAGTTGGCGTTGATTTCCCCGTAGTACTTGCCACGGCTGTCATCGTTGCGCACGTAGTGGCCATCCCAAGGATAGGTTCGACGGCTGGTGATGAGTTCCTCTCCACTGTTTCCCACGAGCGACAACGCAGCGTATTCCCATTCCGCCTCTGTCGGCAGGCGGTAATCGGGAAGAAGGATGCCGTCGGTCATCGCCACATTTCGGTAGCCTACGCCATTTGGGCGGAGGTCCTTGATTCCGTCTGCAGCCTTGGCTGCTTCTTCATATTGACCGTCTAGGTACGACTCCGTGTTGAAGAAGCTGTCGTCCAATTGTCCTGTTGGATTGTGGACCAAGAAGCCCTCTCGCACCATGATTTGCTCATTGACCCGGTCGGTGCGCCACTTGCAAAAATCGTTGGCTTGCAACCACGATACACCCACCACCGGATAGTCGCGGTATGCTGGGTGACGGAGGTAGTAATTCACGAAGGGCTCGTTGTATGCCCTTGGGTCACGCCATACGAGGGTGTCGGGCTTGGCTCGGTCCACAATTTCAGGGAAGCCATCACCATAAACCCGACCCAGCCAGAAGAGGTATTCCAACCAATAAAAGTTGGTGACCTCTGCTTCGTCCATATAGAATGAGCTGACGGTCACACGGCGGGGTATGTTGTCCCAAGATCCGGTCAGGTCATCCTCGACCTGACCCATTGTGAATGTGCCCCCCTCTACAAACACGAGACCGGGACCGGTTTCCTGTCCGATATAAGGGAGTCTTTGGAATCCGCCGTTCTCTGAGTCGTTAAAGGCCCAGCCCGTTGAGCCGGAAGCCCCGCCCGAACAGGATGAGAAAACGGCTGCGGAGCAGAGTGCCACACAGAAGAGGAGGAGGATGGATTGAAGCTTTTGCATCGCTTTCTATTGAGTTTCCTTGCAGGGAATGAGTTCAGAACCCGGGGCAGGGGGGGCTCCGGAATTTGATTCGTTTGGCTCGGCAGTCAAAGTTGAGCGACATGCTCACTTCGTGAGAACCCCCTGTTGCTGGCGTCAGGTCGGACACCGTGACATCGTAGCTGTAACCGAATTTGATGACATCAGACTGTATACCCAACGTAACGATAAATGCGTCTCGATATTGGGTCCCAAGGATGCCTCGGTACCAAATGCCACCAACAATGGGCCCTTTGCTGACATAAGCACCAAAGTTCATTTGTTGGAATTCTCCTTGGCGACGGTACAGGACATTTGGAGAGATGAAGGCGCTGGCATATTTGGAATCGCCATCCAATGGTAACAGTGCCCCAAAGTGTGCAGTCAGTTTCATTGGAAGGCGGCTGACGCCGACAACAAGACTTTCGTTGGGTTCGTTGAGGTGGTGGGCTGCAAAACCGAAGTACACCTTTTTGCTGAAGCCAATGATGCCCGCACTGAAGTCGACCTGACTCACTTTGCCTCCTCGCGGTTGGTCTTGCGTTTCATAAATGAAGCCTTTTCGGGGATCAATCATGTCTCCGAAGGTGAGCTGACTCCAATCGAGGGCCTTTTGAAAATAGGTCGCTTCAAAGCCCGCCTTGATAGAGAACTTTCGGCTGATCGCCTGCTGATAGCTGTAGATTCCGCTGATTCGCGACGTGCTGAGGGTGCCCCGGCCTGCGCGGTCATTCATGACGACGAAGCCAAGTCCGCCCGAAATACTGGGGATATGCTGGTCGTAGGCTGCAGCGGATGTCACATAATTTCCGCTCATGGCAGGCCACTGGTTCCGGTAGTTCATGACGAACCTCGGACAGCGCGCCGCACCAGCAAAAGCGGGGTTTAGGTACACCGGATTGGAGTAAAATTGAGTGAATTCCGGGTCCTGGGCAGTCGCCGACTCCGGTGTGAGCGTGCCGATGCACGCCAGCACCAAGGCCAATACGGGCAAAGCCAGCGCTCGATGCGCGCTGGAAAGGATAGACTGGGGGAGCTTCATGGCCATGCGGTTTCCCAAGATAAGATTCCTGTATAAGGTCGTGAAAATTACAAACTTGTGGGAATTGGCCGTCATCTTTGCCAATAAGCAATAACCAATGCGTTGTGTGCGTTGGCCCAGCAAGCGATTCCAGCCTTTCCATGATTCGAACGACAATTCGCCCACTTTCGTTGCCTCATGCAGGTTTTTCCTTTGTTTTAAAGGGGGTTTGGGTGGTCCTTGTGTCGGGTTTCATGTTCGGGTTGAACTCGACTTCTTTGGCTCAATTTGAATACAATTGGCCTGAGCATTCTGTGCTTTCGGAGGGCCAATGGTTTCGAATCGCCACGACCAAATCAGGCTTTCACAAGGTTGATGTCGCTTTGTTGGACGGTCTTGGGATTGATCCTGCTTCAGTGAATCCCGCGGAAGTGAACCTCTACGGACACGGAGGCGACGCCCTGCCGATAGACAATGCTGAGCCTCGTCCTTTGGATCTCGTGCCCATTCCCATCGAGATGGTGGACGACGGCGATGCCCAGTTCGATGGGGCAGACCACTTTATCTTCATGGGGGATGGCCCAGAGGAGTGGGTGCATGATGGTGCGTCCGAGCGCTGGGAACACGTGCTCAACCCTTGGTCTGACACCGCTTGGTATTTTCTCAGAATCGATGATACAGATGCGCTGAGAATCGAGTCCGAGCCGGGGTTGGGGGGCGATGTCGATGCCGTGCTGACGGCCACGGATTTTCATCAGTTCCACGAGCTGGAGCAATCGACCATTATCCGTTCGGGCCGTAATTTCTTCGGTGAGGTCTTCGACCAGAATCCGACCCACACCATTCCGTTCCAGGTGCCGGATATCCTTGCGGAGCCTGCCCGGTTGGAGGTCCGGTTGATGGGTCGCTCTGTGGGTGCGGCCAGTCCCTATGTGGTGTCACTTGGAGACAGCACGTGGAGCATTGTTCCTCCTGTCACGGGGTCACAGACTTATGTAAGTCAGGCCAGAGTGGGGGCTGGGGATTGGACATGGATGCCATCGTCAGACTTGGTCCAGATTGGCCTCACGCTTGACGCTCAAGTGTCCGATGCGAGAGGCTGGTTGGATTATGTGCGCATTTCGGGGTCTCGAGAAGCCAACATGTCAGGAGGCTCACAGCAGGAGTTTGTGCGGTCAGCGGAAGCTGCACCGGGCCGAATTGTGGAATGGAATGTGTCAAATGCCCAATCCGTACAGAGGGTTTGGGACGTGACCGACCCCCAGTCACCACGGGCGATTCCTCACGATGTAGTGGACGGGACACTGTCCTTCCGTACGACATATGACGTCGTGAGGCGGTTCCGCGCGGGCACGGGCTCCGGATTCTACTCGCCAGTTCCCATTGGACCGGTTCAGAACACCGACTTGCATGCCCTTCCCCAAGTTGATTTGGTGATCATTACATCGCCTGCTTTGAGAGAAGCAGCAGACAGTTTGGCTCGGATTCACCTCGCCGAGGGCCTGGATGTTGCAGTCCTCGAACCCAGTTTTGTCTATGATTGCTTCAGCTCGGGTCGTGTGGACCCCACAGCCTTTAAGATGCTGCTGAAAATGCTCTTTGACCGGGCTGAGGGCAATCCAGCATTAGCGCCTCGATATCTGCAGCTGTTCGGGGACGGTACCTATCGGAAC
>CAXHAW010000082.1:0-6848 GCA_964014525.1 uncultured bacterium | reverse complement strand
ATTTGAGTCCGTTCACATCAAGGGCATACACGCCATTGAATCGGTAGAAAAAACGGGGTTGTCAGGGCCCAAATGGCCCCACAGCGATCGGACAGACATCCCGTTTATGAAGCCCTTTATGGCTTCAGAAGTTTCTCAAGCGGCCCGACCCGTCCTCGTGTCTTCCAAGTTGTTGCCCTCACCGATTCATGGACGGCATCCCAACGCCGTTCCGGGCTTCATTCTTTCGATCGGCTGGTTTCTGGGCATCATCGGAGAGGTTGCTGTGGATCAACTTGACATGCCCATAGCAGGGTTTCCGATTTTGCTCGGTCTCGTGGCCAGTGTCCTCGGTTACGTGGTCTCAAGAAAGGCCTACCGGACGTCAGTAGACCACCCGGAATTGTATCCGAGGTTCAGGTTGGCAAGCGCTGCGCGTTTCGTAGCGCTTGGATTCTTGGCTCCAGTTGCACTTTACATCGCCCTGGCGCTGGTCGTCATCATCGCCCTCGGCGGTTTTTGATGAGCGTCAGAGACAGCTCTCTCCAAAGCCAGACAGAAGGGTGAGGATGTCCGTTACTCCGACGATGTTGTCTCCGTCGATGTCGGCGACGCAATCTCCAGCACATCCGAAGTTTCCAAGGGCCACAAGGACATCATTGACGCCGATGATACCATTGCCATCAAAGTCGCCGGGGCAGGTCTCGTCGAACTCGCACGATCCGTCGTCGTCGGTGGCGTTCGGGTTGTAGTTGGTGGCATCAGGGTTGGTGCATCCCGGTACTTCGTCCACGTCACAGACGCCATCGGCGTCCACGTCAGCTGTGCAGTCTCCTCCACAGACGCCCAATACATCGTCATAGAGACAACTTGAGTCATCCAAATTGGCGGTAGGGTCATAGTTGCATGCAGCCGGGTCTGTGCACCCTAGGTTCTGGTCTGCGTCGCAGATTCCATCGCCGTTTGTGTCCGCTTCGCAGTCGCCTCCACAAACGCCCAGCGCATCGTCATAGAGACAACTGGAGTCGTCCACATTTGCATCTGGATTGTAGTTGCATGCTGCCGAGTCGGTGCAGCCTGGCACATCAGGCCCAGTTGAGTTTGGACATACGTCTTGGATGGTCCAATCAACTTCATAGGTAACAGTGGATGATGTGGTCCATCCGTTGTACAGCATCACACTCCAGTCGCCAGAACCAGAGAGTCCCGCTGAACTGAGGTCCACGGTGGCAGTGTAAGTTCCATCGCTGGCGCCGCCCCAATCGGACGGCCAAATGGTTTGGTAACCACCCAGGCTGGTGCACCCTTGAGGCGAGTCATTGTATCCGCCAAAGGCGATACAGGTGCCATTTGCATCCGTGATGGCCATGGCCATATCGGCAGGCCAGCTGCTGCCCTGTCCTGTGAAGGTCAGCGTGACATCAATGGAGCTGGCTTCTGGATTGCCCACGGCATCGATGACCACTGGATCGCTGCTTTCGGTTCCCGACAAGGTGGCTGTCTGGGCACCAGAAACTGAGCATTCACAGCCGAAATCGGGATCTGGAGCGAAGCAGGAACCGTCATTTATCGTGGCGTTTGGATCGTAGTTACAGGCGGTCGGATCTGTACAACCATAGCAACTGAAATCGCATGAGCCGTCGTCATTTAGAGCGTTGGCGTCGTAGTTGCATGCCGTCGCATCCGTGCATCCGCAGTTTTCTGAGCACGGGGGCGTGATGTTTGGACGCAGGACGAAAAGCCCTTCCTCGATATGGCTGACGATAACATTGCCTGAGGCGAAGTAGGGGTAGTTGCTCCATGCCCCGTTGAATTGGGCGGAGTTGCTGGCCGGATAGATGTCGAAGTAGGCCACCCTTTCCAGCGTCCCTTGGTCCACGTTTTCGAGATCGAGGATCTCGAGTCCAGCGCGATAGTTGGACTGATAGACTAGGCCGTCGTGGGTGTACATGTTGTGGTCGATGGCCGCTGTGGCGCCCACATGCGTCCCGATCAGGCTCACGTTATTCAAGTCCTGCACATCAAAGATGTAGGTGCGGGTATTGACTGAGCCTTCGTCGAGTTCATCGCCTACGAGCAGGTACTTGTGGTCCTCAGTTAGCCACCCTTGGTGGGTGTAGGCGGAGGTTGAGTATCCCGTCGAGCTGAGCATCATGGGGTCACCGGCATCGGTCACATCCACAATGGTGACGGTGTTCTCATTGAAGCAGAAGGCAATCTCCTTGCCGGCATACTGGGCATCTGGGCCGATGTAATTGACGACTTGCACATCGTGGCTGTAGCCATCCTCGGCAAAGCTGCCGATGAGGGTTGGATTCAGCGGGCTGCTGATGTCAATGATGTTCAACCCCCCGGAGAACGTGTTGGCTCCGATGGGGTAGGCGCGGCCAGACTCCTCGTTGATGGCAATGTTATGACAGTTGCTGAATCCTGAATAATGCGCGTCTTCAGAGAAGGTGACAGGGGGATTCGGGACGTTGCGGAGGTTGGTTAAGTTGAACACTTGCATGCCGTGCCCAGAGGCTTCAGACACGATGAAGGCGTGGTCGGCGTATACCTTGATGTCCCTCCAAAGGGAGGATACGGTATGGGTTGGGAGGTCTCCGAGGTAGATTGGGTTGTTTGGGTCCGTGACGTTGATAAAGGCCGTTCCAGAGGTGCGCCCAAGGAGGGCATACTCTTTTCCATCGAGGGGGTCGGTCCAGCCCCAGATGTCATTCATCTCTCCTCCACCGAGTTCATTGGGCGTCAGGTGGCTCATGAAGTCCACCTGATCACAGGGGTAGATTCCGGCAAATCCATTCTCGCAAGGGGTGGTTGGGACAAAATCCGGTGTATCACACACGCCATCTCCATCCGCATCTGATGTGCAGTCTCCATTGCAGACACCAATGGCATCCAGTTGTCCAACGCAATCGTCCTCATCATCGCAAATGTTGTCTCCATCCGCATCGGCTGCACAGTCTCCTCCACAGACGCCAAGGGCGTCCACGACACCCACACAGTCGTCTTCATCGTCGCAGATTCCGTCTTGATCTGTGTCCGCGCTGCAAGCGCCTCCACAGACACCAATGGCGTCGAGTTGGTTGCCATTGCAGTCGCAATCTCCCGCTGGTATTCCGGGGCCGCCACAGGCACCACATTCGTCGAGTTGGTTGCCATTGCAGTCGCAGTCTCCATCCGGGATGTCGGCGCATCCGCATTCAAAGATGGCACCGGGTCCGCCGCATACACCGCAGGCATCCAGTTGTGCACATGAGCCATCGTCTTCGGTGGCATTGGGATTGTAGTTGCACGCGTTGGAATCGGTGCATCCCGCCACATCGGTAGGGGCAGGACAGACATCGTTTAATGTCCACGTGACGTCATAGGATACGGCACCAGAGCTGCTGTATCCATTGTAAAGGGTGAAGCTCCATGTGCCCGTTCCGGAGAGTCCGGTACTGCTTAAATCCACCGATGTCGTGTAGGTTCCGTTGGTGGATGTCTGCCAGGAGCTGGGCCATACTGCAGAGTAGTTTCCAATGCTTGTGCAGCCGCTTGGTGAACTGTTCCATCCTCCAAAGGCAACGCAGTTTCCGTTGGGGTCGGTGATGGTCATGGCCATGTCGGCAGCATAGCTTGATCCACTGTCGTTGCTGTCGAAGACGAGGGAGATGTCCATCGTCGATGGGCCGGGGTTGCCAATGGCGTCCAACTCAAGAACACCACTGGATTCGCCGGCGCTCACTGTTGCAGACTGATTGCCATCTAAGCTGCAGTCGCAGCCAAATGTTGGGTTTGGGGCAATACAGCTGTTGTCGTTAATGGTGGCATCCGCATCATAATTACAAGCGAGTGGATCGGTGCAGCCGTAACAGCTAAAGTCGCATGTTCCATCATCGTTGAGCGCGTTGGCGTCGAAATTGCAGGCGGTGTCATCCGTGCATCCGCAGGACACCTCACACGGGGGGGCACAGCCATCGGAGTTTAGAATGCTCTCGCGAGCACCGCCCGGGGCAAAGAGGGCCTGCATCCGGGTGGCCTGGCCTGCGGTGAAGACGTTCATACAAGCGTCATCTGAGTAGTCCATGTAGTTCTGAACCATGTCGGTTGTGCTACAGCTGACGTGGCCCAGCGCACAGCCGAAGTTGGACGCGTCCGACTCGGGTGTGTCCGACACAAAGTCGTCATTGCCGCACGGGCCATCGCCCCAGATGTGACGAAGGTTGAGCCAGTGTCCCACTTCATGGGTTCCTGTCCGTCCAAGGTCGAAGGGAGAGGAGGCTGTGCCGATGTCGCCAGTGTATTGATAGCCACATACAACACCGTCTGTGCTGGCTGACCCGCCGGGAAATTGGGCGTATCCGAGAAGTCCCCCACCAAGATTGCACACCCAGTAATTGAGGTAGTCCGAGGCAGGCCAAGCGTCTGACCCTCCTTGACTGGTGAATTTCATTGCATCATTTGAACCGAAACTAGACACCGAGGTGGGCACCCTGAGAATGCCATTGGTTGAGGCACCATCAGGATCGAAAGAGGCCAAACAGAATTCAATCTCCGTGTCTGCAGCCTGTGACCAGATGTTGTCTTGGTCGCTGTTTTGCCTTCGGAAGTCGGCATTGAGAATGTCCAGTTGAGATTGAACCTGGGCGTCGGATATATTCTGTGTGCTGTTGGCATAGAGGACATGGAAGACCACAGGTACGGTGATCACAACACTTTGGCCGTTTTCTCTTTGTTGCTTGATGATGGGAGACCACAATGCGGTGTGGTCTTCTATTCGCTGCTGCGTTTCCGCGTGACGCGGCATGCCCATCATTTGGACAAACTTCTCATGGGAGCCGCAATTGCGCTGAGGCAATGCGGTCGCATTGTCTGAATCAGATAGGGAAGTTGATTGTGCGAACAGTGCGAATGAGCTGGTCAGAACGCAAAGGGCGAGGAGAATGTGCTTCGGCATGGTGTACTGGGCTACAGAGAAGATAACACTAGTTTGAAGGTGAAGTGGAATCACGTTTTGTATCTCATATAATACAAGTCAAAACAACCTTAATAGTCAGTATAAGCGCACTGAGTGTCAGTTAAGGACATACTTGGGAGGGCCGCACAGCGCCTCTCTTTTTGCGTTGTCCAATCTTTTGTTTGAGCAAATCTCGCATTGCCTGACTTGGCCTTGCATGGTGGCCTGAGCATTCGGGGTAGTCAAATCAGGCCTCAGGTCAAGTCACTCCCTTTCGGGGGCTTGTGTGTTGGGCGGGGCGCTTTGACCACTGTATTTCATCGCAGACAATAGGTTGCCATTGGAATCCGATAGACGAAGAAACAGGGTGCCCTCGGTTGGCAGACTCCATGTGGTATGGGTGTCAGAGAGGGTGATGTTGCCTACCCGAGCGCCGAGTGGATCAAAGGCGATGAGGTTGGCTGGAACCGGACCGTCCCATCTGAGGAGAATCTGTCCGTCGGATTGTCTTGTGATGAGCAGGGGCTGTGCTCCGTTCGGGTCGTCGCTTGTGTTTGTGCCATTCCAGGCGTCAAATTCTGACTGAAGCACATCGATAGGTTCTGTGCCGAAGGGCGTGGCGGATATTACGATATCCAGCGTCAAATCATTGGGGTCGTCGCCAGGGTAGGCCACGCGGAGAAACGCACTCTGACTGCTGACGCCTTCGTTCAGGCATCGGGTGTCGGCTCCAGGTACATTGGCGCCCTGCATTGCGGCCATCAGTTTCTCCGCAAGGGTTCCCTCTGTCTCCAGAAATCCCGCTTCCATTTGGGTCAAGATGTCCTCGCCGAGCAAGATGTTGCCTTGGATGGCGTAGTGGTCTCCGACGATGTGGCCTTTCCAGTCAAAACAATTGATCCCGGTGAAAGCCGCTGCGCGGGCCGCGCCTGAAACCAAGTCCGCCATGCCATACTGGCGAATGGTGGGGTTGTTTTCTGCATCGTTTTGTTCCAGCCAGTCCATCAATTCCTCGGGAGAAAGGCCATTGTCGGTGACCTGCGCATGCGCGGCATTTTGGTTGGCAGGGGTCCAGTAGCTCTGTGTGTGCACAGCACCAATGTCCGGGATGACATCGCTGATGATGACAGCGCCCCCCGCGATGTCTCCATCGTCGAGACAGGTCGCGCCAGCACTGCCAACTTGCCCCGTCGACACGTCAACAGCAACGATGCTAAAGGTGTCTTGCGCTTGGACGCCAGCCGCAATCAGCAGACAAAAAAGAGTACTGTGAAATTTCATGTTGGCCATGCTCGGTACTGGTTCATTCGCTCACGACCCAGCGTCCTCGTGCCACCCGCCGATAGGGGTCCGATGCCATCAGAAACAGTGTTCCGGTCGCAGGGTTGGTCAATGTCAGACGCCAACCTTGATCACAAGGCTCACTGTTGATGGCGATCTTGTTGCCCGCTGAGTCGACCACGCGCAACAGGGTGGGGTTGAAGTCCTCTGGCCAGCTCACAATGACGGGGCCCGGTCCGGGATTCGGGTAGATATCGAGTGGATTTGCCTCGGGCTCAATGGGCGGTGAGGTGAATGACAATGGCAGTCCAGGACAGTCCAGCTCAGATCCCATTTGCAAGGACAGTCCATCGAAATAACTGTCGTTGTCCACCCCGGATACCCGTGTGCCTTGAAGCTCCATGCGAACCAGCCGACACAAAGGGGGCAAGGGTGACGCAATGGCCACCTCCATCCAAGAGGCGATCGGCATTTCGAACCATCCCGTCTGTTCGAGCAAGGTTGAATTCTCGTCGAGGAAGGCAAGGCGCATCGCCGGGATGTCTGACCCACCCCAATCGCTCAGTTGGCCCTTGCCGACAGCCACTGCAACACCGGCATCAATGGAGTCGGCGTAGGCCGATACATCGACGTCTTGGTGCATGCG
>CAXHAW010000081.1:0-6924 GCA_964014525.1 uncultured bacterium | reverse complement strand
ACCGGATAGGGCTGAGGTTCGGATTGATTCTCCAGCCGAGGGAAGTTGTATTGTAAGTTGGGATGGCGCGGTTCCCAAATCGTTGACCCTGTCCCAAGGTGAGCAGCTGCTTGAGTTCAGTTTAGAGGGAGCGGCTCCAGACCGGCTGCAGTTTGACTTTGGCAATCAACAAGTGGTCCGAATGCTCGACTGATTACATCCGTTCAGGCAGATCGATGCCGAGCAGGTGCATGCCCAGATTCAGACAACGTGTGAACCGCTCGGTCAACACCAATCTTAGGTTGCGCTCTGACTCCATGTCTGCCGTGAGGATGGGGTGGTCTTGGTAATAGCTGCTGTAAGCTTTAGTCAGGTCGTAGCACCAATTGGCCACCAGAGCGGGGTTGTACGTGTCGGCAGCTTCATCGAGCACCTCCGGCATATCGTGGAGCAGGCCAATGAGCTCCATTTCATCAGCAGTGGGGTTGGCCAGACCTGAGGTTGGCAATTGGAGGGCTTCAGCCTCCATTTTTCTCAAAACGCTTCGGCCACGGACATAATTAAATAAAATAAAAGGCCCGGTGTTTCCATAGAAGTCAATGGAGGCCTTTGGATCGAACATCATGTTCTTTTTGGGGTCCACCTTGAGGAGGAAGTATTTCAGGGCGCTCATTCCGACACGCTGAAATACCTGTTTCTGTTCGGTTTCCTTCAAGCCATCGAGCTTTCCAGCTTCCTTGGCAATGTCTCGGGCATTCGCAAACATCTCTTCCATGAGGTCGTCAGCATCGACAACGGTGCCCTCTCTGGATTTCATTTTGCCTTCCGGGAGCTCGACCATACCGTAGCTGAGGTGATGACAGCGTTCAGCCTGATTGAATCCGAGTTTGGCGAGCACCAAAAAAAGGACCTTGAAGTGATATTCTTGCTCGTTTCCGACCGTGTAGACCTGGCGGTCCAAATCGGGAAAATCGCCGAAGCGAAGCAGTGCAGTCCCGATGTCCTGTGTCATATAGACGGTGGTGCCGTCTTTGCGCAGAAGCAGTTTTTCATCCAGGCCGTCTCCCGTCAAGTCGACCCAGACAGATCCATCTTCACGCTTGGCAAAGACACCCCGTTCTACACCCTCGAGCACACGCTGTCGTCCTGTGATGTAGGTGCTGCTCTCATAATAGAGCTTGTCGAATTCAACCCCCATGGTCCGGTAGGTGCGCTCAAAACCTTGGTATACCCATCCATTCATGGTGGTCCACAGTGCGACTGTATCCTCATCGCCGTTTTCCCAGTTGCGGAGGGTGTTCTGTGCTTCCAGCAGAATGGGGGCTTGGGCTTCAGCTTCTTTCTTCTCTACTCCACTGTTGACCAAGGACGCCACCTCTTTCTTGTACGCTTGATCAAATGCCACATAGTATTTGCCGACGAGCTTATCGCCTTTCATCCCGCTCGACTCTGGGGTTTCTCCGTTGCCGAATTGTCTCCAGGCCACCATGGACTTGCAGATGTGGATGCCCCGGTCGTTGATGATTTGAACCTTGGTTACTTTGTGCCCTCTGTTTTCGAGGATGCGACTGACAGCGTGACCAAGAAAGTTGTTGCGCAGGTGGCCGAGGTGGAGTGGCTTGTTGGTGTTGGGTGAGCTGTACTCGACCATCACATGCGGCGCACTTCCGACTTGACGGGAACCATAGGTTGTGTCTGCTGCTTCTCCGAGCAGCCATTCCGTCCAATAGCTTGAATCGAGCTCAAGGTTGAGGAACCCCTTGACCACATTGTAACCGATCACAATGCCTTTGGCTTGGACGAGTGCTTGACCTAAAGTGTCGGCTGTTGCATCCGGCGCGGCCTTGCTGAAACGAGCGAGGGGAAAACACACGATGGTGCGCTCTCCAGGAAACTCAATTCGGGTCTTTTGGACAGCGAACTGTTCAGCATCAAGTGACGCACCAAAGCTGTTGGCGAAGGCCTTTGCGGCCATGTCTTGAAGGAGTGGGTCCAAACGCATGGTCATGGTTGGGCTTTGGGAAGGAACACCTCGGCGAGCATGCAGCGCACGGAGCCTCCGCCGAGCTGTTCGATGGTGGGAATGGGAGCGTGGATGAGGCGAGCCAGGCCGGAGAGTGTCTCGCGCTGTTCCGGGCTGAATGCCGAATGCGCCGCACTTGACATGGCGACAAAGCATTCGCCTGAGTCGTTTCTGACTTCCAACACATTGCCCGCGAAGCCATTGACTTGATCTGATGTGATCCGCAAAACGGTGCGCCCAGATGCAGAGAGGGCGTCCAGAACTGAGTGGCGCTCTTTCTCATCTGAGATGATCTCGTCGCATACAACGGCCCATTCTGTGCCGATGGCCAGCATGACATTGGTATGATATATCGGGTCAGATGTGTCTCCTTTTGTTTGGCTGGCAGTAAACGGAATCAATTCGTAACCAAACGCTTGGCAGAAGTGATGGGCGGCATCTTGGTCTGTGCGGGGACCAATGGCGGCATAGGCGAAATTGTGTGTGCGGTCTAAAATCAGACTGCCTGTGCCTTCAAGAAAGACGTTGTGCGCTTCGAACTCAGTAAAATCCACGATTTCTGAGAGTTCACGATCCCAGTCAGTTGACAAGCGAATGAGCAATTCCTCACGGCGCTCCCGCCTGCGGTTGGCCGCGAACATGGGATAGAGGCCCACACGACCGTCCCGATGAAAGCTCACCCAATTGTTCGGAAAGAGGGCGTCTGGAGTGTCCGCGTCGGGGTCGTCTTCTTGGATACAGACAGCGATTCCGTGTTCCCGAAGCGCATCCACCAGACCGTCGAATTCGGCCCGGGCGCGCTGCACTGTGTCCACTCCTTTTTCGGCAGCCTTCTGGTAGGCGTTGTTGACTGCCGTTTCTTCGTTCATGCGAAAAGAGGCAGGACGAATCATCAAGAGAAGGTCTGCGCTTTGGTTGGGCTGGCTGCTGGGTTCCGTCATGGTTTAGTCTCGGAGCAAGGGGAGGGTGGTGCACCTGAAAAGGCCGCCCATTTTACCGGTATGGTGCATCGGGACATTGATCAAGCGGTATCCCCGTTGCTTCAGGATATCAGAAACCCGGGTGAAGCGAGGATCGATGAGCAAGGTGTTGGGGTCGATGTGCAAGAGGTTGGATTGAAGCAGGGCCGCCTCCGTCAGTGAGATTTCAATCACATGGGAAAAACGCGCCATCAACCTATTCAACTGGTCATCATGAATAAAGGCATCCGGACAGACGATGGCTTCCCCTTTGCCCAAAGGCATGAATGCACAGTCCAAATGGAGCGCACACTTCATGGGGTTCCGGTCATCTTTGTGCAGTTCGACACCCAGCACTTCCCGGTTGGGGAATTCTGAACGAAGGAAATCCAGAGCTTCTTGGTTCGTCCTTGCCGTTTTAAGTCGGACGAGTTCCGAATCCCGGGTGACGCCGACGACAAGGGCATCCCCCAATACCAATACGTCTCCACCTTCCATCCTTGCGTGATCGGGAATGACATCAATGTCCAGTCCGTCTAACAAATGGGTCAGTCCATCCCACTCCCTTTGGCGCTCGCCAATCATCACAGAACGAAAGAAACGGTCTTCGACGACCACGCCAACATCTCGAGCAAAGACCTGTTCGAGTTCGGGTATGCCTCTCGGATGCTGAACATCCACGCCGCAATCGACGAGAACATCGGCCAACTGTCTCAATTGCACAGCGACATCGGGGGCATCTGGATAGGTGCCGCCGAGCAGATGCGAATAGGACGTTGGGTCAAATGCGGTGTCTACAGTTGCTGTCTTGCCCATGTCGTCGCCTCTTCCGACGATGACCCGCTTCAATGCGCCCCACTCGTTGTCAATTCGAATCCTCATGGCGCTGGGCAGGCAGTGGATGGTTGGTTTTGCTTTGGCAAGTCCAAGTCGAATCGGCGGGGTTTTTGGGCCAAGAGAGCAGATCGAAATGGAGGCAGTGTGCCCGTGTTCCGAGGTCCCGTGCTCATTGTCTTGGACGACACCTCCGACATTGAATTCAGCTTCCATCCGGAGCAGAGCACCAGGAAAAGGGTGGGGGACAAGCAAGACACGGAGAAGCCCAACATCACCTTCCCGATACCAAAGGCCGCTCTTGCAGGGTGCCGAATTGACGCTGGTGATCCTCCACGAAGGCCACCGCAGCTGAATCCATTAACTCCGTCATTTGGGGGCTCAATTGCCAACCGTCATTGAGCAGCCGGATTCGAGCATCATGGAGGCTGTCTGATTCATGCCCTCGCAGGAAGTAAATCATGCGATCGACATCCGCTGATATCAGCCGGTGGAGTGCCGTGTCACCATTGGCATCGACATACGTCGTGTCCATGTATTCAATTGTGGCGCCTGGATAACGCTGGCTCATTGTGCGCCCAAAGTTTCGGTAGTTTCCTGTCCATCGCTTCTGGAAGACCTGATGGTGACGCATGTGGATTTCGGCGATGGCCACATCGTAGACTTCGCCGGGAGCAAATGGAGAGACGTACCGGACCCACCAGTTGTCGAATCGGTTGGAAACCCCAATGCTGTCCCATTGGAAGTACATCCGGACATACAACTCGAGCAATGAGTCTGTCGGAAAAGTTTCCGGAATGTAAAAGTCACGAAAATGCCGTTCGAACTCGCTTTCGTTGTTGGATTCGAGAAAACCTTGAAGTTGACTTTTGAGTTCTCTGAACTCGCGGTCCTCTAAGTGCATGTTTTCCGGTCCGGAATAATGAATTTGTACCGGGCCGGTCATGTAGTTCGGGCCCGTGGGGTCGAGATAGGTTTCATCGAAGACAGGGGCGCCGTCTCCCTGGGAAACTTGATGTCCTTCGGGGTCCGAGCATCCAATGAGCAGAGCCATGCAGACCAGCCCCATGATCAGGGGAGGCAGTCCCCCTTGAAAACAACGTGAATTCATGACAACAAAGATACTTCTGGTACCACGCTGGGGTCAGGTCAATTCGGAAAGTATCCCTTGTTGATTTGGGATTCCTGTTGAAGAATTGAAAGTGTCCATCTCAGTGCGCCTTGAAGGAAATCAGATCGCCCTGCTGGATTGCTTGTTAGAAGCCTGTGCTTGTGGGCCGGCGGAAGGCCCAGCCAGGTGGTGATGTCTGATACTGTGGCACTTGGAAGCTCGGTTACGTCGATTTCTCGCTCCGCCAGGATTTCTTTGATGCGGATAACCAAGGCGACATGCTGTGTCTCCAGTTCTGTGTCAAGCCCCATATCACGTGCCACAACCTGACCTGCAGGGTACAATTTGGGCGTTGACACGGATTCGAATCGGCGTGTTTCGAAGTGACCGACACACTCGACGACAATGTCTTTTCTTCCTCCGGGATGGACCTTTTTTACTTCCACGAGTCTGGCGAGGCAGCCGGTGGATGCCGTGACATCATCATGGTGAAAGGGGATGCCAAATCGGTTGTCGTTCTCTCGGCCCTCTTTGACGGCGTCTTCAAGTTCGGTGATGAGTTGACGGTAGCGAGGCTCAAAAATGTGCAGCCCTGTCTGCTCGCCCGGAAGCAAGAACACGCCGAGCGGAAACAAGGGGATATTGAATGCGACATTCGCCATACCATCAATTTACGCGCAATGGAGGAGTTTTCCCATCACCGCATGCCCATGCCAAACCACCCTGTTTGACTGCCCGGTTTTGCAGCCGATTTGGCGTTAGAGACAATGGATTCCCTCGGGTGTCGAGGCTTATTTGAGACCGATTTCGTTGAGTCGGTGCTCTAGAAAAGCAGCGGCAGTCCATGACGGATGTGCGCCCTTGTCTCCCATGATGGGGTCGAGGGGCATGGCGCCTTGCGGGTGGAGAAAGAAGGGAAGGCTGAATCGCGAGGCATCCCGTCCACTGCCTTCGGGCAGCACCACACGGTGGGTAGTGGACCGCAAAAGTCCCCCGGTGAGGTTCTGCAACATATCGCCAACATTGACTGTGAGATGCTGGCTGTGGGCCTTGACGGGAATCCAGTCGCCATCCATGTCGAGGACCTCCAAACCGTCGGCTGAGCTGCCCACAAGGAGGGTGATCAGATTAATGTCCTCATGACTTCCGGCTCTGGGCGCGTCCACAGGAGCATCCGGAGCAGGTGGGTAGTGGAGAACACGCAGGATGCTGTTGCCTCCTGTGACGTGTTCCGAGAAGTAATCGATATCAAGGTCAATGGACATGGCCACGGCCTTGAGGAGCTCACCGGCAAGAACCTCGAGTCGAGCATACAGTTCGCGACCGGCGGAGACGAATTCAGGCGTCTCTGGACAGTCTGGTTGGGGATAGTGGCTTTGTGCGAAGTGGTAAAACTCTTTCAGGTCTGCCCGGGTCTCATCTTTAGCGTGCTCCTTGCCAAAGGGGGTGTAACCGAAGTTGCCGCCGACACCGGGAATACTGGCTTCACACTTTTGTTCTTCAGAAAGGGCAAAAAAGCGCTCGGCCTGCAGATAGGCCAGATCGATGAGCTCCTGCTCAAGGCCATGATTCTCAAGTGTGATGAAGCCGTATTGCTCGAAGGCCATCCTGAGGTCCTTGGCGAATGCGGTCCGATCGGCCTCGCTTCCCGCAACAAACTTGGAAGCGTCCAATAGAGGAATGGTCTTCTGCATGGTGCAAAAATAGTGAGGAGATTAATCAGACTTATGACAAATGCTGTGTCTTCGGAGCAATGCAACCAAGGGGGAGGTGGCAGAGGTCCAATCAAAGGCGTCATGCACCCAAGCCCGGGCTTCTTTTCCCATGTTGCGGCAGGCATCAGGCCGGTCGAGCCAGCGGACTATTTCCGCTGCGAATTCTGTTGGGTTGGAGCCGATGACCACCGTGTTTTTTGGGTCTTTTCCTAACGCGGAAAGCGCCCTAGGGGTGGTGATGCAGACGCGCTCCAGGGCCATGGCTTCGAGCAGTTTGTTTTGTAGGCCTGTATTGACAAGCAT
>CAXHAW010000080.1:0-7037 GCA_964014525.1 uncultured bacterium | reverse complement strand
AGATTCCGTGAAGTCTCGTGGGCTCGGAGATGTGTATAAGAGACAGGTCCATTGGCTATGAAGTCACAGACTATACCGGACTCTCATACGAGCTCGTTGGAGAAGACACTTCAGAGGATGGGTTCGATACATATAGAGTGTATGCCAACTTCATGGATGCGGACGTCCAATTGGTCGCTGTGTATGGTCTTCAGGATACAGCGTTGAGCATCACCACCACGGGAAGCTTTTATCAGGACCTTCTTGGGGGTCCGACGGCATCATCTGTGAACTCGATTCTCATTGGGAATCCAGCATTTCCGAATCTCCAGTACGATTCATGGGTCACCATTGGAGCAGATGACAACTCAGGCTCAGTTGATTTCATCGGCATTGACTTTGTTCCATTCGAAGCAGGAGGAGACCTGGTCATTGATGACAATGTTGGCGGAACTTGGTATATCCTTCCGGATCTCGAGCCCACTGCATTTCCTGACGCGGATGGCCGTGTTCTTATCGGTCAATTCACGACAGACGGCATTGTGGACTTGACTGTCAACCTTCAATACCGGGCCTCAGATGGAAGCAACAAACAGGCTGTGTCCCAATCGTTGACCTTTCCAGTGGTAACCCCTGGTTGTACAGATTCAGGCGCGTGCAATTACAATGGTCTCGCTGATTTTGACGATGGTACATGTGACTTTCTTAGTTGCGCAGGATGCGGAGACGAAAATGCCTGTAACTACAACCCGCTAGCAACTATCGTAGACAACGACCTTTGCGAATTCCCAGTGGACTACCCAAACAACATCGTCGATTGTGATGGCAACTGCCTGAACGATGCAGACGGCGATGGCGTTTGCGATGAAGATGAGGTTCCCGGCTGTACCAATGCTGCAGCAAGCAATTACAACCCATCGGCGACAGACGACGACGGTTCATGTGTGATCCTTGGTTGCACGGATGCAGATGCTGAGAATTTCAACGGCGATGCCACTGATGATGATGGCACTTGCCAATTTTTGATCACGGGCACCCAAGGGTGTACATATGATGACGCCACGAACTTTGATTCGGAGGCTGACTTGGATGACGGATCCTGTGAGTTTGATTGTTCGGGAGGTGGAACTTGCGCCTATGACTCCGATGGAAACAACCTGATTGGTTCGGCTGACTTGCTCGTGTTCCTGTCCATCTATGGATCGAATTGCACTGCAGAATAAAGCGGACTCACATTCAAGATTTCAGAAATCCGGTCACCGCGAGGTGGCTGGATTTTTTTTGGTCGAGCTTAAATGGCTGAATAGGTGGATTATACGCTCCATTGACAAAGGTCATTCCTCGCAAAGCCATGGAACGGCTATCTTGAATGTGCCCGCTGAATTGTTTCCATAATCGTTTGCCATGAATGCACACTCACAACTGCTTGCCCACAGGACGGTAGAACGTCTTTATTCTGGTCTCTTCATGTGTGTTTTGTGCCTCGCACAAACCGCGTTCGCTCAAAACTGTGCGGACCCGATCGCGTGCAATTTCAATCCAGATTATGTGCCAAGTGAGTATTCTATAATGACCGAGGTGGTTTCCGAGGACATCGGTGAGCTTGTCGGCTCAATGGGGGTGACGGATTTGTCGGGGTACAGCACCACTCGAATCTATTTTGTGACCACAAATCCAAACGATTTTGTGTCATCGGTTTCCGGAACGTCAGAAGCCCCCTCTTATGTCACGACGACAACGGATTTCTTTCATGCGGCTGCAGGGTCGTCCACGGCCAACAGTATTAATGGTGTCTTGTTTCCCGTATTTCCCGATTTGGAATACGACAGTTGGGTGACCATCGGCATTGACGCTGCTCCAGATGCTGGGGCAGGAGAGGCTGACGTTTCTACAGTTCAAAGTGCTCAGAATCCGTGGGTGTCCAGTTTTGACCTTGGCACGGGAGCACCGGGAGGCAACATCGAGATTGATGATGAAGTAGGCGGTGCCTGGTTTGTTCTCTATGGTGATTCAAATGGAGTTCCAGATTCGGTGGGAAAGGTCCTTTTGGGGCAATTCACCACCACAGGCGAAATCGGAGGGAATCTCCAAGTGCAGGTGTTTCCAAACGGAGATGGAAACAACTTCATTTTGTTCGATGGGGCGATTGGACAGAATGCAGGAGGTGATGAGGAGTGCGAATACCTGGCCACGTATTACCTCGATTCGGATGGGGACGGCTATGGAACGACTGCAGCAGAGATGTGCGGTCTTCAAGAGGGTTATGTCGCCCTTGGTGGCGACTGCAATGACAACAGTGCAATTGCCTATCCCGGCAATCCTGAGGATTTGGTGGGAGACGGAATCGACGGAGATTGTGACGGGTCCGAGACCTGCTACCGCGACATCGATAACGACGGCTACCGTAGCGCGGACACGACGGACTTTATAGGGTCGCCATTCAACATCAACTGCTCTGAATTCGGCGAGGCATATTGGTTTGATCCAGTGGATTGTGATGACCTCAACCCAAATTTGACAGCAGCAGATGAAGATGGAAACTGTCTCGATTTGAGCGCATCCAATGATGGGTGCAGCGATCCCATAGCATGCAACTATGATGCGGAGGCATCCGCAGAAGAGCAGAACTGCGACTATCTCAGTTGTGAGGGTTGCGGCAACCCTGGCGCGTGCAACTACAATCCTGACGCGACCCTTGTGAACAACCAGACATGTGAGTTTGAGTCCTGTGCCGGGTGCACGGATCCAGAGGCCACGAACTACAATGCCAATGCGGTAAGCAGCAATGATGGGTTGTGCGTGTACACTGGAATCCTGGCCATTTCACCCATTGAGATCGAATTCAATGATGACAACGGACAGGTCGGATTGTACACAAATGATGTCTACGCGCTCTTGCCACCTGAAGCCATCCAGCTCAATGCAGTCTTGGGCGTCAAGGGGGGGGACATCCGTTTGAGGGTGTCTCCTTGGGGTGGTTTGTATCAATCTGTCTCCTGCGGAGGTTGGACGCCGTCTGAATTGGGCACGACCTCTGTGGAAGTGGATGGTGTCGTTTACACCAACGACGATTGCATGAACGACAGTTGGTTTACCATTGGCGGAAACTCTCTGACAGGTCCGGATTTGGTTCCCACAGGGTTTGATCCTAGCACTGTAGATGATCAGGCGGAATTTGACAGTGAGTCCCTCTTGAATGAGGGCGATACACTCGGTTGGAGATTGGCTTCTGATGAAGGCGGATTACCTGAGAACCGCTGCGCCGAACTCCAAAACCGCCCCGGATGTCAAAATGCCGTGCGCATTGCGCGGTTCACCATGCCCTTGGGACAGTCCTTTTCCATTCAGGCAGGATTGACCTACACCATCATTGATGGTTCTGAAAGAACAGTCAGTGGGAGTGAGGTCACAAGCGATTCCGACGAAGTGAGCTCTGAAAGTGGAGGTGGTGGTGAGGCCGACTCGGAGGATGAATACGGAGAAGACGGTGAGAGCAGCCAGTTGTATGGTTGCACGGATGGCACGGCGTGCAACTACAATTCTGCTGCGGATACAGAAAATGGAACTTGCGACTATGAATCCTGTGTTGGATGCACATATTCACAGGCGGGCAACTACGGCGAAGCCCTGACTTCAGACAACGGCACATGCGTCTTCAATGGCTGCACGGACCCAGCTTATTTGGAGTACTCGGCCCTGGCAAATACCGATGATGGCTCTTGCTTGACGCCATTGCAGGCCGGCTGTGTGGACGCAGGTTACCTCGAGTTTGATGAAGAGGCGAATGTGGCAGATGTCAATGCGTGTCTGACTTTAATTGTGGATGGTTGTGTCTATGCAGATGCGGCGAACTATGACGGTTCTGCTAATCGGGATGATGGTTCCTGTCAATATGAAGGGTGCACAGACCCCGGGTATTTTGAATATTCAGCGATTGCCAACTTGGACGATGGGTCCTGTGTTACTCTGCGGGTGGATGGGTGCACAGATGAAGGGTTCCTTGAATTCAATGCCTCCGCCAATGTGCTGGATGCAGCGGCCTGCGTAACAGCAATCATTGTGGGGTGCACATATGAAGCAGCACAGAATTATTCGCCGGCTTCCAATCAGGACAATGGCGCTTGCACATTTGACTTTACTCCTCCGACCCTTTGTGCATCATTTGACACCGATGAATCCGGTGCAATAGGGTCACCAGACCTTCTCTCTTTCCTGACCTTGTTCGGCCAATCCTGCGAATAAGAGGATTGTCCCTGACTACTTTTGGTGCCCCCATCCAATTCGGTTGGGGGCACTTTATTTAGCAGCCATGCGCACCAAGCGACTCTCCTTTTGGGAAATCTGGAACATGAGTTTCGGCTTCCTCGGCATCCAATTTGGTTTTGCACTGCAGGGAGGCAACATGTCTCGCATATTCCAAACGCTGGGCGCATCGAAGGATGAGATTCCCTTGTTGTGGATTGCAGCTCCGCTCACGGGACTCATTGTACAGCCGATCATTGGTCATCTGAGTGACCGCACCTGGCATCCCCGGTGGGGACGCAGGCGTCCCTACTTCCTCATCGGTGCCGTGCTGAGTTCGATTGCCCTCTTCTTCGTTCCTTACAGCAGCGCATTGTGGATGGCCGCGGGATTTCTCTGGATCTTGGATGCCAGCATCAACATCAGCATGGAGCCTTTTCGTGCACTGGTGGCGGACAAATTGCCTGAAGAGCAACGAAGCTATGGTTTTGTCCTGCAGACCTTGATCATTGGCATGGGCACATGGGTGGCCTCCAATCTGCCGTGGTTTGTGACGAAGCTAGGGGTGGCCAATGAGGCCATTGCAGGGGAGATTCCTGCCAGTGTTTACGTCTCCTTTGCCATCGGTGCTTTTGTGTTTCTGATGAGCATTTTGGTGACCGTTTTCACGACCCATGAGGCACCGCCTACCAACATGGAGGAGTTCAATAGGGAAAGAGAGGAAAGCCGTGGGTTGATGTCGGGGCTGGTCCAAATTCTAGGGTTCATTCGAAACATGCCTTCGGTCATGCTGAAGTTGGGCGCGGTTCAATTCTTTAGTTGGTTCGCTTTTTTTACAATGTGGTCGTTTGCTACCCCAGCGTTAACTGAGTTCGTTTATCAGGCGCCCTTGCCTGCGACAGGTGCGGAGGGCTATGCGATAAAGAGTGCCGCCTACAATGAAGCCGCCAATGCGGTCTCCAGTGCCATGGGGGTGTATGGCTTGAGCAGCATGGTCTTTGCGCTGGCCTTGTCCATTTGGACCTCACGCCGAGGGTTGGATCGCCGACTTGTCCACCTCTGCAGTCTTCTGCTCGGTGGGGTGGGGTTCCTTTCAATGTCATGGTGGACTCCAGAAACCGCAGGCAATCTGACGTGGAGTTTTGCTCTGATCGGTCTGGCTTGGGGGAGCATTCTCAGTATGCCATATGCGATGCTGTCCGGTGCGATTTCTCCTGAGCGGATGGGCATCGGTATGGGGGTGTTCAATATGTTCATCGTCATCCCCCAGATTGTGGCGGCACTGGGGGGAATCAATTGGGCCTACAAGACCCTTTTGGGCGAAGATGCAATCCAGACGATGGTTCTCGCGGGCATCAGTTTGTGTATCGCTGGGTTGCTCAACCTGATGGTCAGGGAGGCGGACATGCAACGGGGCCGGCGGGTCAATTTGTAGTCGTTGATAAGGGGGCTATAAGCGGCTTCAGGCCCTCACGAAATGCCGCTGCAATCTTTCAAACGAAGTACAGGAAGTGTCAGAGTGTGCACCAGTGGATAACGTTGGTGTACGATGTACACAGTCACGTCAGTATATTGGCGCCTCTTGGAAGCATCTCATCGTAAATCAAACACCATGCGAACCCTTTTTCTGCTCTGCATCACCGTCTTCTCTTTCGGCTTTGTCCAAGCCCAAGATTGCACGGGAGCGGACTACACTGTCCTCGCCGGCAATTACTACTACATCCCCTCGATCCTGACCATTACGGCAGGCGAAACCATCGCCTTCCAGAATGAAGGGGGCTTTCACAACGTCAATGGCGTAGAAAGCACGACAGGAGCCACCTGGGCCAACCCAGAAACGTTCTCTTTGGGGGCCAACAGTGGAGCATCCGGTGGCGTGTGCATGGGAACAGTGACATTGAATACACCGGGCACTTACCAGTATGACTGCAGTATCGGAAGTCATGCAGCAAATGGCATGGTGGGCACCATCATCGTTGAAGGTGCTCCGGTGTCTTCTTCCAGTCCATCCGACAACGCAGCCGATCCAACATTGGACGCTTCTGATGTCGTTTCAGTTTACAGCGGCACCTTCACGGACATCGCCACGAATTACAATCCGTACTGGTGGCAATCAGGTTCAGTAGACGAGAACTTTGATCCTGGAACGGGCAACACCGTATTGCTCTACAGCAACTTCAACTACCAAGGCACGGACATGACAGCGACCAACATGTCGGGCATGACCCACGTGCACGTCGATGTTTGGGTTCCAGCGGACAACGACCGCATGCTCAAGATGACCCCGATTAACAGCGGCAATGGAACGGGTGAATGGCTCGTTGAAGTGCCCTTGACCCCGGGGTCGTGGAACAGTGTTGACATCCCGAAGGCTGACTTCGAAGGCATGACCTGGGACCAGGTGTACCAGATGAAGTTCGATGGCCAATTCAATGCGGATGGCTCAGGCAATGGCGACCCATGGGATGTATACCTCGACAACATTTACTTCTGGGATGATGGTACGGGTACAACCACCGAGCTCGATTACGTCAACGTGACATTCAACGTCAACATGAACAACGAAACTGTATCCACAGACGGGGTGTACCTCGCGGGTGGAGAGGATTTTGGTTTTCCAGGGGACAACCTCATGTCAGATGACGACAATGATGGAGTTTGGTCTATTACCATGCAGGTCATCGCGCCTTACACAGGCAACTACACCTTCCTCAATGGAAACTGTGGGGACTGGAGCTGCAAGGAAAATATCGCCGGACAGGGGTGTGCGGCTGTCTCTTATACACATCTCCGAGCCCACGAGACTTCACGGAATC
>CAXHAW010000079.1:0-7115 GCA_964014525.1 uncultured bacterium | reverse complement strand
TCCGTGAAGTCTCGTGGGCTCGGAGATGTGTATAAGAGACAGTTCTTGGCCTCCTTCAACGCCTTTTTGGCCCAGGTGCCAGTCACGGCAAAGTCCATGCTGCTGCCCTCAGGCGTGAAGTTCATCGCCGTGGTCAAGAAACCGAGGCTGGCACCACCTTGCAGAAAGAGCACTTCGAATTGCTCCGGCAGGTGGAGTTGGCTGCGCACCAGACTGCGGGCCTCTTCCATGATGTCGACAAAGGCCTTGCTCCGGTGGGATATTTCAATAAGACTCAGACCAGAACCGTCCAAATCGCGGACGGCATCGGAGGCCTGCTGCATGACCGACTGCGGCAGGATGCAGGGACCGGCAGAGAAGTTGTGGATGGTGTGCGTGGTGGTCGACATCATGAGGCTAAGTTGACTTTAAAACAAACGGCAAGCCCCTTCAGTTCAAATGAGGTTTGATGGAGTTTCCCACACATTGAACACGCCATGTGGGCAGATCAATGGGGAGAAGGGGATGCTTCCACCCATTGTCGGAATTCTTCTTGGTACCGCGCGGTAAAAAAGAGCGAACCTAGGGAAAGCAGGGCCTCGGGATGGGTGATGCGGGCACTCTGAAGCAGAGAAAGTCGTCGACGTTCATCATCGAAACCGTCGGCCAGTCTCCGCAGACCGGGTATCGTCAAACAATGTTGGCTCAGCCAGACCACGGCCACATCATACCGTTTGGCTTCGAATGGGGTTTCCGATAGGGAAGCGAGCATCTCTTCTAAATCGCGCACGGACGTAGCGGGGAAACAACCGGACTGAAGTGGCTTCCACAGCGCCGTCAGGGTGTCTTCTGGCATCCTGAGGTTCAATCCCATGGTGTCGAGCACCAGAGTGAACTCGATGCTGTCTGCCCATCTCGGCCAGCTGGAAGCCATTTGAACTTGGGCGGAGTCGTTGCGCGCCCATGCGGTCAGTTCACTGTTCCGGGACACTTGAGTCCACAGTGTGTCTGCGCCAGGCTTTGGGGTTTGGCCGTCCAATGTCCAGTCCATGTCCAAGGCAATCGAGTCACTTGCGAGAAACAGGCCACCACACACCCACACGCTGTCTTTGGAACCCTGAGCATGTCCGGCACATGCCAAGACAAGCGTCAGGCTCAGCGTCAGCGAATGGAAGGGCATGCGGTGCATGGGGCCGCGAAATTAGTGCGCAACCAACTCAGTGCTCTCCCCCGTCAGACCATCGTGCTTTGAGGGGGCTGGAAGGCAGGCGTTGTGCAATTTGAGCAAGCAGGCTGTAGTCGCCCGCGCCAAACCATTGGGGCCGGAGCCAAGATGCAGTCATGACGGCAACGCCGATGCCCAGTAGGCCCACAAGGAAGTGCAAGGCCCAGTGCAGATGACCGTTCAAGAGCAATGCTGGAACTGCCCCGACCATTGAGGCCAAGGCAGCACGAACCCCGGGAAGAACGAGGCGAAGCAGCATGGACCATTCGAACCGCAGGTGCCGCTGGGTCAGGAAAAGCATCGCGATGGCCTGGATGGTTGTGGCGATGACCATGCCGATGCACAGCACGTTCAGTTCTGTGGTGGCCCCCAACCAAGCCGAGCAACCCACCATGATGCAGAAGCAAGCTTTGATTGCCGAGGCTGGTGCGATGGCATCGACAGCGCGCACTGCGGCGTCACACACCTTGATCCAGCTTCGGAACAGGATGGCCAAAACGAGAATTCGGGCATAGGGGACAACGCCGAGAAGCTTCGATCCCACCAAGATGAGCACGACGTCTTTCATGAAAAGTTCCAGCACGATAATTCCTGGCAGCACCAGCGTGGTCACTACGTACAGGCCGCCGTAGAATATGCGGCGGAGCCTTTGCTGTTCGTCTTGAACGCCGCTCATGCCACTGAACAGGACGCTGTCGGACAGTTTTCCCAGAACCGTGACAGGGGTGTTCATCAGATACACACTGCGTTCGTACAACCCGACCATCGCGTCTTGGGCAGTGGGCAGGAATTTGTCCAACACCAGCAGGTCGAGTTTGGATGCGGCGTAATTCAAAAAGTTGAACACCGTACTCGTGGCGCCATACCGCAGCAGTGAACCGGCTTCGCGAATCTGAGGGGAGAGAGAGACGCGAAGTCGGGCGCGACCCCAGTAGTTGATGCCGAGCAGTGCATTCTGAACGAGCAGGGCGCCGATGTATGCGTAGACCCCCCATCCAGCAGAGGCGGCCCAGATGCCAAATGCACCCGTGCCCAGACCCATTGCAATCAAGGAGGACCAGAAGAGGCTGCGAAAGTCCATGCGTCGTATCAGCATCGACCTAGGCACCAGCGCTACGGAGGCAATCAAGAAGCTGAAGGCAACCCATCGCATGACAGGCTCCATGTCGGGTTTCTCAAACCAATTCGCGATGGTGGGGGCAGTGAAGTAAACCAAAGCACAAAAGGCCATCCCTTGGAACAAGGAGAACCAGAAGGCCGCCGAGACCTGTTTGCGCGTCAAATCTTTGCGCTGAATCAGAGATGGGCCGACGCCGAGTTGGGCGAATATTTCAAGAAGTCCGGCAAAGCCCAACACGACTCCGACCAAGCCCCATTCGGATGGTGTGAGGATTTCCCCCAAGTAACGGACGAAGGCCAGCTGTATGACAATCTGGACCCCGACATTCAGGGTCTGCCATTGGACGGATCGCGAGAAAGAGCTGTTCTCGCTTCCCCTCATTTTGCGACGCTCACAGCCCGAGTCTCACGGATAACGGTGACCTTGACTTGGCCGGGGTAGGTCATCTCGTTCATGATGCGCTGGGAGATGTTAAAGCTGATTTGCTCAGCCATGTCATCATTGACCTGATCACTCTCCACCATCACCCGAAGTTCACGGCCTGCTTGGATGGCATAGCTCTGCGTGACACCGGGTTGTTCCAAAGCGATGTTTTCGAGGTCCTTGAGTCGCTGGATATAGCTTTCTACGACCTCTCTCCTCGCGCCTGGTCGCGCACCGGAAATGGCGTCGCACACCTGAACAATGGGGCTAATGAGGGACGTCATCTCAATTTCATCGTGGTGGGCCCCGATGGCATTGAGCACATCGGCGCGTTCACCGGCCTTTTCTGCCAGCTTCATCCCCAAAATGGCGTGGGGCATCTCGCTCTCTTCATCACTGACCTTGCCGATGTCGTGAAGCAACCCGGCTCGTTTCGCTGCTTTTGTGTCCAAACCCAATTCGGCAGCCATGGTTGCACAGAGGTTGGCGACTTCTCGGCTGTGTTGGAGCAAGTTTTGTCCGTAGCTAGAACGGTATTTCATCCGCCCGACCATCCGGACCAAGGTGTTGGCCATATTCGGGATACCCAGATCGATGACGGTTCGCTTGCCGACTTGCAAGATCTCTTCTTCGATTTTCCGTGAGGTCTTGGCCACCACCTCTTCTATTCGGGCTGGGTGAATGCGTCCGTCGCCCACAAGTTGGTGAAGGCTCAGCCTGGCGATTTCTCGGCGCACAGGATCGAAACAACTCAAAATGATGGCTTCGGGGGTATCGTCCACAATGAATTCGACGCCTGTGGCGGCCTCGAGTGCTCGGATGTTCCGGCCCTCTCTGCCGATGATTCGGCCTTTGATGTCGTCACTGGCGATGTTGAAGACCGAGACGCTGTTCTCTACAGCGTGTTCCGTTGCCACGCGTTGGATGGTCTGAATGACGATTTTCTTCGCGTCTTGATTGGCTCGCGTTCGGGCGTCGTCGAGGATGTCTTGCGTCTCTTGCGCAGCCATGGCTCGGGCGTCTCCCAGAATTTGTTCCTTGAGTTCTTCCTTGGCCGAATCGACAGTCATTCCGGCCGCCTCTGACAGCAACTTCGCCGCTTGAGCCTGAGTTTTGTCAAGCTCTTTTTGCTTGGCTTCATTGGCCCCCAATCTCATTTTGAGGGTTTCCTCTTCCCTTTGAAGACGCTTGAGGCGATCTTTTAGCTGTTGATCGTCCCGCTTGAGGTTCCGCTCGGTGTTTTTCAGTTTGTCTTCAAGAGATTGGACCCTGGCATTCCTTGATTTGATCTCTTGGTTGTGCTCTTCCTTGAGTTTGAGGAATTTTTCCTTGGCTTGGAGAATTTTCTTCTCCTTGACGTTTTCTCCTTTTTGCTCCGCGTCTTTGATGATGGCAGAAGCCTTGCCCTTGAGCACGCTGTTCAAAATGGCATAGGCAGCCGCCCCTCCGAGTATGAGTCCAGCGACGGCACCCAAGATGTATTGTGTGGGGTCCATAGGTTCAGGGGGCTTGTTCCCCTGACTCCTCTTGAGCAATGGCCGCTTGTGCCAGAAGTGATCGCACCTCCTCTAGGCCTTCGAAGACTTCGGATGGAATGGCGTCTGCTTCCTGGGTATCCGCCTGAACTTCAGCGGGGGTGTCGCTGAGCAATTGCAACGCTGCCATGGCAATGAGGTCTTGGCGGTCTGATACCCCGTAGTCCTTTTGAAAGCGCTGAACAAGCTCATCAATCTTTCCTGCCGCTTCTCGCACGCGCATGGCCTCACCTTCCGCCACAGTCAGCGGGTAAGTCCGTCCGGCAATGGTGACTTGGATGGAGGATTCGTTCATGCGGAAAGGAGTTCTACAGTCGCCATGTCACGAGCATGCGGCATGAGTGCGATGCAAGCGTCGATTTCATCGACGAGGGCCCGGATGCGTTCACCGACAATCGGGTCGGATGTTGAGGCAGGTGCGGGTTGTGATTCTGGGGCGGATTCGAGTTGAGCCAAACGGGCATCTTGCTCTGCGATGCGGTCTTGCAACGCTTCGACTTGAGCCAAAAGACTGCGTTTTTCCTCATTTAGGCGGTTGCGCTCATCGATGAGCTTGGCCGCCTTTTCCCGAATCTCCTGCAGCATGGTGCTCAAGAGTACTTGTTCCGAGGTCTGGTTCATATCCACGAACTCAAATCTACATCGCACAGGACCGGGGCTGAAAGCCGAGAGGTAATTTGCGAACATGAGACGGGGTATGAACGGAAGTCAGAGCAGAAATCGCCGGAAATGGCTTTGTTTAGCGGGGGGGGTGGTCATCCTTATCCAGTTGGGGGCGCAGGACACACTGCACTCTCCTCTGGCCATTCCATTGCAGTTCAGCGGCAATTTTGGTGAAATCCGGACGGGTCACTTCCACACCGGACTGGACATCCGCACCGGCGGGGTCGAAGGGGTTCCCGTGCTGGCATCCCAGCCCGGCCGAATCAGCAGGGTCAAGGTTTCAGACAGAGGGTACGGTCTTGCCTTGTACCTCGATGGTCAGGGGTTGACTACTGTGTATGCACATTTGTCTTTGTTTCACCCCGACATCGAAGCGTGGTTGCAGGCTGCCCAGTACGCTGGCGAATCCTGGGCCTTCGATGGCCCCCCTTCTGAAGACTTCCTTTTTGATGCAGGCGACACCATCGCTTGGAGTGGTAATTCCGGCAGGAGCTTCGGGCCGCACCTCCACTTTGAGATTCGGGACCAACGAACCCAGTGGCCCATCAATCCACTCCACTGGATTTTTGTCGGAGCGGGAATGACCCAAGACAATGTGCCACCAGAATTTCGGGGTGTGTGGGTGTTGCCATGCGATTCGGGCCAGGTGGAAGGGGCTCGAGATCGGTTTCGCTGGAGTCCAGCCTATGGTGAGTCGTTGCGGGTGGCGGGTCCCTTTAGGCTCGGTATCGAGGCGTTTGACAAGCTAGACGGCGCGCCCTTTACCCACGGTCCTTATGGGGTAGACGTCTTTTTAGAGGACAGCCTCATCTATCGGCACCGGATGGACACGCTGGATTTTTCGACCAACAAAGACGTTTCGGCACACGTCGACATCGCGGCATGGCAGGACCGACGGGCACGCGTGCACCGGTTGCACCGGTTGCCCGGCAATCGATTGGACATCTATCATTTGACCCGCGACATGACGCCGCTAGAAGTGATGCCCGGCGACACCGCCAGGTTGGGTGTAACGGTATTGGATCTCCCGGGAAATGTGTCCCAAGCCACAGTTTTGCTCGTGGGAGACAGCATGCCGTTGGATTCAACTTGGGTCAGGGATGATGTTTTGGATCATCGGCGGCGCCACAGATTGACGAACGGAAGGATGGGCATCGAAATCCCAGCGGGTGCCCTTTATGCCGATGCGGCCATCGCATTGGAGGACGATTCGTCGGGGCGGTTTTCCGTTTTGTCCGAGGCCCGTCTGAGCCGAACGGCCTTCCAATTGACTGTGCCGGTGCCCGAGCGGTGGAAGGGAACGGGGGAGCCACTCGTCCTCTGTGCCCTCGACGATGAGGGCGAGGTCGACGACACCTGGGTTTCCGATGAAAGGGGCGGTATGATCGGGTTCAAAGTCAAGCAATTTGGAACGTTTGAAGTGCGACCGGATACCACCGCTCCCGCACTGGGGGAGCCCAAGTTGGAGTTGGAAACCTTGCGCATTCCTGTGACGGACGACCTGTCGGGGATTGACCATTGGGAGGGGCGTTGCGGGAACCAGTGGATGCGCTTGGCCATGGAGAAGGGGGTGTTGGTTCACCCCCTCGGGGACGACATCCTTCAGCCTGGAAACCAGATTCGAGTATGGGCCGTGGACGAAGCCGGCAACCTGGGCCACAGCACTTTCGATTGGCCCTTGGATTGACCTTTACCGTCGGCCGGTGAGGTCGGCGTAATCCAAGAAGTAGATCGCTTTGATGGAGAAGCTGTTCCGGTGCGGGACGCGAAGGACATCCTCGAGGTTCTCTCCGTAATTGTTCGGGAGCATGTCCCCTTGGCTTTCCAACAGGTTCTTCCACACCACGGACACCTCGCTGCCCGGAGCGAAAATCCACCGGAACACACAATCAATGGACCAGGCATTGTAGCTGATGTCATAAACGGACGTGCCTTCGTCGGTTAGCGTGACGTCATCAGTGGGCTCGAGCAATCCATTCTCATCCAGCAGGAAAAAGCCGTCGTTTTCCACACGACTCCAATAGTGCCTGAGTCTGAAGGTGATGCCTTTTCGGTTGTCCAGCACATAGGACGCGTTCAAGACATGGGTGCGCGAATAGTTGTTGCGCTTGGCCCAAAGGCTTTGGGTCTCCGAGAGGGGAGTGCCATTTGGCAGGCTGTCAATTAAGGC
>CAXHAW010000078.1:0-7143 GCA_964014525.1 uncultured bacterium | reverse complement strand
GATCAGGCCACGGTTGCGTGCCCGCTGAATCCAGATGATGACCCCAACGGTCACCAGTGCCATGGGTGGCAGAATCATGAGGTTGTTGTTTTCATAGAATCCGCCATTGGCCATGAACCAGCTCGCCGGCAGGAACTTCACTTGACCTATGCCTGGGAAACTGATGGCTCCGCTCCCGAAAACCTCTCTGACGAGGGCAACAGCGAGCAAGATCCAAGCGTATCCCATGGCGTTTCCGATGGCATCCAACATGGATGGTCCAGGCTTGTTGGCCAGCGCGAAGGCCTCGAGGCGCCCCATGATGATGCAGTTGGTGATGATGAGCCCCACGAAAACCGACAGCTTCTCGGAGATGTCGGGGCTGTAGGCCTTGAGAACCTCATCTACAATGATCACCAGCGAGGCAATCACAACGAGCTGCACGATGATGCGAATCCGGTCAGGAATGATGTTGCGCATCAGAGAGACGATCACGTTTCCTCCGATCATCACGAAGAGAACGGCCATGCTCATGATGACGGCCTGTTGCACTTGCACCGTGATGGCCAGCGCAGAACAGATGCCGAGCACCTGCACTGTGATGGGATTGCTGTCGTCCAGCGGGTCGGTCAAGAGCTTGCGGTTCTTCTTAGAGAAGAGCGACTCCTTCTTCGGCGCGATGGCCGTGGTGGTTTCGGTGCTCATCACTTCTGTGCTTTCGGAGCGGATTGGAAATACTTCAAGTAGATGCCCATGGTCCGGTCGACCATTTCACCCACCCCTTTGGAGGTGATTGTGCCTCCGGTGATGCCGTCCACGGAATAGTCCGTTGTCGGCGAGCCCCCCTTTACCACAGCAAAGTGCGGGGCCACCTCGTTGATCTTTTTTCCTTTGAATGGCGCTTGGAAAAACACCTCTCGGATCTCGGCGCCCAATCCTGGGGTTTCGGTCTTGTGGTCGAATACGGCACCGTAGATGGTCTCCATGTCGGACTCCATGGCCACGTAGCCCCAAATGGGACCCCACAGGCCCTTGCCCACGACGGGGACCACATACAAATCCTGCCCGTCTTTTTTGCAGGTGAAGAGCGGAAAGTTCAGCTCGCTGGCCGGGGCCTTGCTGCGGTAGTCCTTCTGCACGTTGATGTTGAACGGATCTGTGGCATCCAGCGGATCCACATCGCCCGAAATGGACTTCACTTGGTGGCCCTCACTGTCAATGGAGATCCGCTCGGTAACGTATTCAGTGAACAGAGGCTTGACTGCCCCCCGCTCGCTCAGCACACCGATGGCGCCGAGGATGTTCATCATCTTCTTCTCGGCCTCGTTCGCTTTTTGCATGGGCTTGAGCGACAGGCTCAAAGACGCAAGAATGGCGCCCACCATCACCACCATCACGATGGCGAAGAGGAAGGTGTATCCGTTGGAGTTCTTGTTGAATGCCATGGTCTAAATCAGATTCTCAGGTTCAGGCTACAGCTGCAGCCGCAAGGCGCTTCTCGCGGCGTCGAATGTTGGCCTCCACCACGTAGTGGTCGATGGTCGGTGCCATGACGTTCATGAACAGGATGGCCATCATGACCCCCTCCGGATAGGCAGGATTGAAGACACGAATCATGATCGAGAACAACCCGCCCAAAAACCCGTAAACCCACTTGCCCGTATTGGTCTGTGCAGCGCTGACCGGATCGGTGGCCATGAACACGGCGCCGAACATGAAGCCACCCATTACAATCTGGTGGACCGGACCAATGGTCATGTAGGCATTCATTGCCATTGCATTGAAAATCACCCCCATGACCAAACCACCAGCAATGAAGCTCGAAATGATGCGCCAACTGCCGATGCCCGTCCAAATCAGAATGAATGCCCCAATGATGGCCGCAAGCGCACTGGTCTCTGCAACAGAGCCGGGTATGCTCCCGATGAAACAGTTCATCAACGAGAACATGCCGCCATCGGCGAACATGGACATGACCCCACTGGACACTTCACCGTTGACCGGCTGTCCGACTGTATTTGCAAGGTGTCCCAGCGCTGTGGCGCCTGTGTATCCGTCGGCGAGCACCCCGCCAGTTTTGGAGGCCATCACATCGTGAATCCAGATTTCACCAGACATTTGCTTTGGGTAAGCAAAGAAGAGGAAGGCCCGGGCCGTCAAGGCCACATTGAGGATGTTCATCCCAGTGCCACCGAACACCTCCTTTGCGATCAACACCGAGAAAGCGGTGGCAACGGCCACCATCCAGAGTGGAACGTCCACCGGCATGATGAGCGGGATGAGCATGCCGCTGACAAGAAAGCCCTCGTTGATCGAGTGGCCATTCATTCCCGCAATGACGAATTCAATGCCAAGACCGGTTCCATAGCTCACGACAATGAGCGGGATCACCTTAATGGCGCCCACAATGAGTTTGGCGAAGAGCATGGCATTCCAAGGGTCTGCCGTGGTGATCTCGCCGAGACTCAAGTAGTACTGGTGGCCGATGTTCCAGGTCCCAAACAACAGTGCGGGAACCATCGCCACAATCACCAGGAACATGGTCCGCTTAAGGTCAATGCCGTCGCGCACATGCACTCCGTTTGAAGTGGTGTGCCCCGGTGTGAAAAGGAAGGTCTCGAGCGAGTCGAAGACGACATACAAGCGCTTCAGCTTGCCCTCTCCGGTGAAGTTGGGCTTGACGCGCTCTTCGATGAGTTTGTGAAGTGCCTTCATGGTGATGTGCTTGGGATGGTTGCGGTCAGGCGAATTCTTCAATCATTTGGTCCAAGCCCTTGCGCACGATGTTCTGCACAGCAAGCTTAGATGTGCAGACATACTCGCACAGGGCGAAGTCCTCGGGTGCCACTTCGTAGATCCCGAGTTTCTCCATCCGGTCTATGTCCCCGATCATGATGGACTTGATGAGCTGCACAGGATAGATGTCAAAGGGGAACACCGCATCGTATTGGCCGCTGACCACGAAGGCGCGTTCCTCGCCATTGCTGTTGGTGCTCAGATCATACTCCTTGCCCTTGGGCATGAGCCACGTGGGGAATGCTCTGGATGCGCTGAATTTATCAAAGCCAGGCCCGAGCCATCCCTTGGTGAGGAAGAACAACGGCTCATGACCTTCAGGTATACATGTCACCTGCTGGTCAAAAAAGCCAAGCGCTTCCTCTCCTGCACGGGCAGTGCCTGTCAGAACATGACCCGAAATGACACGCGTGTCTTCCATCATCACGCGGTCTTTGATCAAGTGGGCCATCGGCGTACCGATTGTCGTATCCAGCAGAGCGGGTTGAGAGCGGCTGCCTGTCAGCGCCACCTTTCGCCTGCCCACAAATTGCCCAGTGGACAATCCTTCTCCAAGGTTGGCGACGTCCTGGATGCCAATTGTCCACACGACCTCCCCCTTGCTCATGGGGGCCACGCCATGTATCTGAACACCCACGTTGCCTGCGGGATGCGGACCTTCAAAAGATGTGATGTCCGCGTCCTTGATGCCGTTCAGGGTGTTGTCTCCAGATTGGACGCCAATCTGAACCTTTTTGTTGTCTGCCAAAAAGGAATTCAAAAAGGCCACTCCCTTTTGCAAAGCGTCCAAACGGTCACCCACCACCTGGGCTGCCGAAGGAGCCAAAGGCGCTGAGTCAAAGGCGCTCACAAACACATCTCGAGGAGAACTGCTCGGTAAGGGCATGACATCGAAAGGCCGTTGACGAAGCATGGGCCAAAATCCGTGGGCCAGCATGGTCAATCGGACGTCTTCCGAAGGCGCGCTGCCCGCATCAAGGGGGGCAAATTGAACCTGACCATCGCCACCTGCCACGACGTCGACACGCAGAATCCTGCGCTTCTCCCCACGCACTGGCTCTTGAACGGTGCCAGAGATGGCACTTACCATGCAGATTTCAGGATTCTTCTTGTCGGTAAACAACACATCCCCTGCCTTGACCTCGGCCCCAGCTTTGACTGCCATACGAGGCACAAGCCCATGGAAGTCGGGAGGATGAATAGAAAACCGGTCTGCTGCGGAAACGGCTTGGGCTTCGCCATGGACTCCTCCCTTGAGGCGGATGTCCAGACCTTTCCGGATCTTTACGGATGCAGGCATGTTCAAATTACGTGCGGGATTTGCGCCGCAAAGGTAAGTTCTAGAACCCCATCCAACCCCAGTGAGGGTCATGGCCTGCGCGCCATTGTTCACATCCGTCGGTGCAGAGTCCCCGTGGGGATATTTTTGTGCCTCAATGCTGCCACCAAAATCGCCAACCCCGACGCCTTATGCGCCCCTTTTAATTTGGGCATTGCTCTGCGTTTCCACAGGCTTCTCCCAAGGGGTTCCTGTGGCGTTTACTGCGCCCCATATCGGGGCGGTTCGCCTGCATCCAGTCGGCGCCCCCCTAGGCGGGCCCTTTCTCGAGCTCGGTGGCGATGCGCAGCTTGTCCTGCGGTATGACGACCTTTCTGGAGGGTGGCCGGAACACGAGTGGACCATGGTCCATTGCACAGCAGACTGGATGGCTTTTACAGACCTAGGAGATTGGGAATACCTCGAAGGCTGGAATCCTGCAGAATTAACCAATATCGAAAACAGCTTTGGCGGGTCGGTGGCCTTTGCCCACTCGAGCACGCAGATTCCCTCTCGGGACCTCGCCCCCACCAGAAGCGGACATTACCTGCTCATTGTGCACGAGGCAGGAGATCCTGATGCGCTGATCCTGATGCGGCGAATGGTCGTTTATGAGAGAATCACAGGCGTGGACATTGCCTTTCGCCGTCCCTTGGATGCAGGCAAGGTGCCCACCCATCAGCGGCTTGAGGTGGAGGTGGAATTGCCGCCAGGTCACCGATGGTCGAACCCCATGCTCGATATCCGGTTGTCCGTCGTCCAAAACATGGCCTGGCCTTGGGCCCGTCATGACATTGGCGCCACGCGCGTCCTTGGCAATGCCATCACGTATGCCCAACAACCCGAATTGACCTTTGCAGGTGGAGACCGATGGAGGTCCGCCAACCTGAAATCACTCGCTTATCTGGCGCCAGGTATTGAGAGGATCAGCGAATCCAAGGGCACAGAAGGGCCCCTTTGGCAGATTCGAATGTCACGGGACGAGTCGCGCCGATTTCGAATGCAATCCAGTCGCCGCGACCTGAAAGGGGCCTTCACCGTGCACAATGATCGGTTTGATGATGTGGAGCTCACTTCTGATTATCTCGATGTAGAATTTCGCCTCGAGCATCGCGACTTCGGTTCGGTTCCAAGCGTCTATCTCTACGGTGCGCTCTCGGGCTGGGACCTTGATCCCAATTTCAAAATGGAATACCACGAGGCAAGTCAGGAATTCAGATTGGACGCCACCCTGAAGCAAGGTTGGTATGACTATCAATATGTCAGCATCGATGAAGGGCCTGCTGCCTTTGAAGGCGCCCATGCCGGAACCCCCAATCGCTATCATGTTTACGTTCATGCCCCCGATCCAGACGGAACAGATCGAATCATTGGTTTTGAGGCACTTGACTCAAATTGATTGTTAATTATACGCGTTTTGTCTCATTTTTTAGCTAACTTGTAGGCATGCCGAGAACACGAACCTACCGGGCCACCACAGAGGGAATCCGGATTCATGTCCGAAATCGGTACGAGCCTGAATTCTCCCGGCCCGAGGAGCAACGGTTCATTTTCTCTTACCGTATCATCATCGAAAACAGAAGCCAAGGGGGCATCAAGGTCATGCGCCGCGAATGGCACATTGTAGACGCCATGGGACACCGGAGGAAAGTGGTGGGCAACGGGGTGGTCGGTGTTCAGCCTGAAATTCTTCCCGGTCGAATCTTCGAGTATGACAGCGCTTGTGACTTGCGCTCCGAAATGGGCCAAATGAGCGGCACGTATACCGTACAGCCACACAAGACACGGGGTGAGGCCGCATCCTTTAGAGTGCGCATTCCCTCTTTTTGCTTGGAGGCGCCTTGGATTCTCAGCTAAACAGAGACAAGATATTTTTGCAGCATGTCAATTTTGACCCGCTGTACCTTCCTCCTCTCTCCTCTTCTTTGCGTGACCCCACTTCTCGTTTGGGGACAACCGACTGGGCTGACCGCTTTGCCCGAAGTGCATCAGCTGGCCGGCATGAGCGTCGCATCCCGTTGTGGTGATGCCTTGTCAATACAAGTCCACATGGGACAACGCGACATCGGTCGTGATTTGCCCATCAACGCAAGCACGAGGTTCAGAATGGCCTCCATCAGCAAAGGTGTGGTTGCTCTGGTGGTCGCCAAATTGGTAGAGGACAATCTACTCCAATACGACGCCCCACTTGGCAACTACCTCGACTCTCCACCGGTTCACCCGAACCATCCTGATGTTGTCATCACGCTGAACCACCTGCTGACGCACACATCGGGCATTCGGGATGGATCAGGATATGGCGCCTTTCTTTCTGCGAGCTATTCCAACATTCCCAGCGTGCCCGTGCTGAATTCCGTTCTGGACCCTGGAGGCGATTTCCACACAGGGGACATGTGGGGCAGCGCTGCACCTGGCGAATGGTTCCAATACGCCAACCTCAATTTCGGTGTACTTGCCACCATTATGGAGGCAGCGACCGGGATGCGATTTGACCAGATCATGGAGGACCATCTGTTTGGCCCGTATGGCATCGATGCGGGCTACCGTGTACAAGACCTCGACAACATCGATGATTTGGCTGTGCTTTACCGCCAAAGCGAAGGTGAATGGACCCCACAGACAGATCACCACCAAGGCGTCACCCCCGCCGGACCCAATTGGTCAGAGTACATACCCGGCGTCAATGCTGTCTGCTTTTCCCCCCAGGGCGGACTTCGCATTGGAACGGAAGACCTCACGCTGATCGCCCAGCTCTGGAGCTCAGGCACAGCATCAGGCGCGGACGGCCTACCCCTTCCCTACCTCACTCCTGAAAGCCTGTCCGAACTCAAGTCCTCACAATGGACCCACGACACATCGGATGGCGGTAACGGCAACAACTACTTCGGGCTCTTCAATGCGTGGGCACGCGGCCTCCATCTCGCAGCCAGCGCATTGGGAGACGATCACGTGGTGCCAGAGGTTAACACGTCTCCCTTCATCGGGCATCCCGGCGAGGCTTATGGGCTGTCTCTTATACACATCTCCGAGCCCACGAGACTTCACGGAAT
>CAXHAW010000077.1:0-7158 GCA_964014525.1 uncultured bacterium | reverse complement strand
TTCTTGGCGGTGCTTCTCCCTTGATGCCACCGTATTTTTGAGTCATGAAATTGACTTTGAAGGCTTTGGTTTTTTCGTTGGCATTCTGCTGGATTGGGTGTTCCACAGGCGAGGTGCCTGACTCTCAAAGTGCAGAGGCTTTGGAAGAGGGTGTGACGTTTTACGGAGAGGTGATTGAAACGAAAGGGGGGTTGAATGGTCCTGCACTGCGAAAGGCACTGATGATTTCTGATGGCCGAACGCAGGTTCAGTTTGAGGGTGAAATTGCCGCCACTTGTCCCAAGAAGGGATGTTGGATGGATGTTGTCTCGCAGGAGGACACAGTCTTTGTTCGGTTTCAGGATTACGGATTTTTTGTGCCCACCGAAGGGGCAGAGGGCAAGAGAACCATTGTGGAAGGCGAGGCTTTCTTCGACACATTGAGTGTGGCGGACCAGCAGCATTATGCTCAGGACGCTGGTGCCTCGGAAGAAGAGTTGGCTGCGATCACGGAGCCTGAGCTCAAGCTGGCCTTTATGGCCACTGGAGTGATGATTCAAGATTGATGAATGGGCGGATTTTGACTTCGCTAGGACTTCTTGTCTGTTCGGTGGCCTTAATGCGATGCTCGGGAGGTGCGGTTGAGACCAAAAAAGCGGACCCGCGATTGGCTCCGGTGCAGCCGAATTACACGTCAGAATTGGCCCAATCCATGCGCGATTTGGATGCTGAGCTTCTGGAGATTCGGGAGCTGTTGGAGGCAGGAGAAGACGTGGAGGGTAAGCGCTTTACAGAGTATCAATTCACGGCCCTCGAGCCAACGGACAGTTCCATGCTGGTCGAAGGGTTTCAGGCCCTTTCAATGGCGTTTGCCCATCACGTGGCGGAATTCAATGCTGCTCCGGCTGAAGAGACCTATTCCTCAGTGGTCGGGGGGTGTGAGGCATGCCACATGCGTTCTTGTCCAGGGCCGCTTCAGCGGATTGCCAAGCGTTATTTGAGCGAAGATGAGTGACCCCGTAAACCCCAATGCGATGGACCGTTTTCGCGTGATGTTGGCCTGTCCGGACAGGAGGGGCATTGTGGCCGAGGTCAGCGGCCTGTTGGCGGAGCTCGGCGCCAATGTCACGGCTGTGTCTCAATTTACTGATGCGGCATCTGCTCAGTTTTTTGTTCGGTATGAAGTGGAGGCAAATCCGGGTGAGTTGACACGGGAATCCTTGCATGCAGAATTGTCGTCAGGACTGGGTGATTTGCTGTCCCATCCCGATTCATACTTTGTGGTTCGCTCTTCGAATCACCGGCCAAGGGTTGCCTTGTTGGCGTCGAAGGCCAGTCACTGTTTGGTTGAGGTGTTGCAGCGTTGGCGCTCTGGAGAGTTGCCGTGCGAAATCGCATGTGTGGTGGCCAACCACCCACACATAGAAGAATATGCCGGGTGGTTCAACGTTCCCTTTCACCATGTCCCTTTTTCCCCGGAGACAAAGGGTGAGGCATTTCGAGAGGTGGAGGGTTTGCTGGAACGGCATGAGGTTGACGTGACCGTTCTCGCCAGGTTCATGCAAGTGATCCCGAATGGAATGGCGAAGGCCCGCCAAGGCAGGATGATCAACATTCACCACAGTTTCCTGCCTTCTTTCATGGGTGCCCGCCCTTATGAGCAGGCGCATTCAAGGGGCGTGAAGTTGGTGGGGGCAACGTGTCATTACGTGACACCTGATTTGGATGAAGGTCCGATTATCGAGCAGGAGGTCGTTCGAATTTCGCATCGGGACTCTCCTGCGACGTTGCGCAGAAAAGGTCGGATTTGCGAAAGAGAGGCGTTGGCGCGTGGACTGAAGCTCCACCTCGAGGACCGGGTCTTCATGCACGGCAACAGGACGGTCGTGTTTGACTGAACTCAAACACAAGGGTCATTGTCCTTTCTGGGCCATCGAGGCCCATAGAAAAAAGAAATCCGCACAGTCCAATCCGGGCGGAGCCCTTCATTTCTTGTGCGGATTCTATCGGGCGAGAACTACCCGAGGGTGTTCTGCTCACAGGGGAACGGGGGGGTTCCCTGCGCTGCGCCGTTTCAAGGGCGCCCCGAACCTCCGGGTGTCGGTCTTGACTTGGTCGATGACCAGCGTTTATCCCTTCAGCGCCCGGCCAGCCGAAGCTGTCTCGGTCCACTCGGTTTCCCGTGTGGGTCAGACGAACAATTTGCACTGTCCGCCTCAAGCTGCCGGGGACGCTTTGCCTTTCGGCAGCCTTTCCCTGGACCCTTTGGCCACATTCCCAATCTCGAGAGGCTGAGAATGCCGACCTACCGTGCCTTTCGGCTGGAGGTCTTCCGAATGGTTCTGGCGGACCAGATCCAACACCGTCCCTCTCCGAAGAGTGCCTCCACTCACGTGGTTGCGTCCATGTTGCCGAAACAACGCCGGCCGAAGCCGGTGGCGGGGGTGCCTCTTTCGTTCCGGATTGGGACAAGTCCCTCTGGGCACCAGGCCCCACCCATTCTCAGGGTGCCTTCCCGTCGGAGGACGGCACGAAGTCGCTTTTGCTTCTTCGGTCAGGTGGCCTTTCGATCACGTGCTCTCTGGTTTCCCTTCGAGACCAACAACATTCGGCGAGCCGATCCTCCGGAGAGGTTCCTTTGCTGAGGCATAGGATTGTCGTTGCTGACACCACAAGGGTGGGGAGGAATTTTTAAACGGCCTGCATCGGCAAGCCTCTTGTATTCAACACTGTACACACATCGGTTATCCACAATTGTGAATACGGGTTGTGCCGCGTGGCGCAAAAATACACGTTCCCTGGCTTTGGCGTGAAAACCAAAACGGGGGAGGTGTTTTTAGGGTGAGGAGGAGGGTCAGTGTGACACAGCTCCTTTCATTCTGCTCAGGTCTATTTAGGATGAGGTGGTCGCAGTCAGAACCCTTCGCAGGTAATTCACTTGACCTGAATGTCGGGACAGATGACAGCTTAGCTGCATCAGAAAAAACCGGACGGAACGGCCTGCATGGTGATTTGGTGGAGAGGGCATGTCTTGATCAAGCACAGCGGGGTCAAGATTCAGGAGGGCTTGGTTCACGGCTTCGCGGGTGTTTTCGATTTCGAGGAGGACATCTTGCTTCGACATGGGTTTTCCGGCGAATTCCAAGTCCCTGTTTCTCATGTAGCCATCTCCGCCTAGCAGATTGCCGACAAAGTGTCTGAGGTTGCCACAGAGGTGAACCGACAGGGTGCCCACCGAATTGGCGACCCCATCCATTGTGTCCCAAAACACACCATCGGGAGTTGCATGCACTTCCTTTGCCAAGGCTTGTAGGTCTCGGGTCAGGATGTGTCGCAGGCACTCCAGTTCGGGAGGGGGAGACTGACTCATGCCGCCAATTTCGTTTGGTTTTGGCTGTCGTCAGTCATGCGAAGGGCGACGAGAGGAGCGCGGAGTGCTCCCCATTGGGCGTGTGTTTTTTGGTTGATGAGGTTGGCCAGCTCTTCGGTGAGTTGCTCTTTCCAATCGTCTGTGCGACCAGACCGAAAGAAGCGGTTGGCGTTGAAGTGGAACGTGCCGGGGTTGTTCAGAATGGCGTTTTTCATTGTGTTGAACTCGGTGCTGTCTGCAACTGCAGCTTCGTGAGCAGCAGAGGGGAGAGGCTGTCCCAAAAGAAACTGACTGAGGCGCTTGACTGAATTCAGCTTGTCTTCGACGAGGTCTTCGTAGCGGAGGATGCACAATTGATCAGGATTGACCCCGTACTTGGGCGCTTCGAAGTAGGACTTGACGTGTTGGTGATAGTCCCCGAAATACAGGTCTCCTTCCACAAAGAAGTCGACGAATTGCGTCATCGTCAGATCAGGCGAAACCCCCAGTGTGGGGTGCTTTTTGTAGAAGTGGTATTGTGAAACTGCTGCGCCTTTTGGGTCGCGGTAGGTCATGACCAGCTTGGTCTTCGGGTGCAAGTTGCGAACGGGCAATTCGTCGATGTTGGCATGGGTGTAGAAGACACGGGGCTGACCCTTGGTGCGATCGAGAAAATCGAGAAATGCATCCAGGCCCTTCTGGGATGCAGTGACTTCAGGCCATGGCACGGCGCCTTTCCCGATGTCTCCATTGGCTGCAGGATGCTGTGCGTCAAGTGCACCTGCCGCTCTCAGGATTTCCACGATGAATTTTTTGGTGAGGTGCGTTCCCACTTTCTGGTGCGTGCAGATCAGGATGTCATGTTCAGTGGTGTCCCAAGTTTGGCGCAGGGCATCCATAGCACTGGGGTCGATGAATGCAGGGATCATCCGGCCATTGTGTCGGGCGTGGAGGAACCCAAGATTCTGGCACTTGGGAGACTGGGGGACGACGGGTTGAATGGGCTGACTCATGGCTTCGGGCAATTGGATGTCGGCAAGGTGTCGCGTTGATGGAGCCATCTAGATGACCATCGTCATGTTCAGGATTGAGATTCGTTGCCTGTTGGGAACCATTGGGTCGTTTCTCATCACGGGATTGCATGAATTTCCCGAAGTTTGAAGCATGCGCATCGCTTTGCTCGCTTCGGTACTGTACAGCAGTTCATTGCTTCTCATGAACTCCTCGTTGAACGCCCAAGACGTGGATGTCTGTCCATCGGGTTTTGAGGAAGTTGCATTTGGTTATTTCACGGCCGTCTTGGAGGAGGATTTTACAACAGCCGCTGGCTGGGTTTTGGAGTCTGAACGGGAGGCTTGGTTAGAATGGCAGGAGTGGCGGAAGGACAGGTTGGATTTGATGCTTTCTGCAATGGACACTGAGTTGCAGCTTCGCCATGTCCAAGAGCGGCGCAAAGAACTTGACAAACTGGATGTGTCTCATTGCGTCTGTGAGCAAAGGCGTGGAAAGGGAGTGGATGCCTTTCGGGTCCGGGTAGACTCCGATGGAAGGGGGTTCCGGGTCCTCAATATGAGGCACAGCAAGGGGATTGGCTGGGGTGTTGAGACTGGCCATGTCCGGCTTGATGGGGAGCAGTCGAGAATGGTGACAGCCTTCATGAGGGCTGTCGATGAGCGTCGATGGTCTGAGGCTGAAGTCTGGGTCGAGGCTCACGCTGTTCCGCGCTTTCAAGGATACCAGGCCGAGGTAGAAAACTACTTGCAGGCAAGTCCTCTGCTGACGGAGGTGAGGAACAATCAGATTGCCTTGCGGGACAAAGAATGGTCGGATGTGATGCTGTGGGCAGAACGGGAGTCTGATCAGATTTTCACCATTCATGCAGAATTCAAAACGGCGCAGCCATTGTCCTGTGAAATTGTGGAGAGCGCTGGGGTGTGGCGTGTGTTGATGCGATGATGTTGAGTCGGAATGTCGTGGTCGATGCGCTGGGGGCTGCCCTGCAGAAAGCAGAGGAGTCGGCTCGCCGTGCCATGGATGAATTGTCTTCTAGTTTGAGCAAGGAAACCAAGAGCACAGCGGGAGACAAACATGAGACAGGAAGGGCCATGGTGCAACGGGAAATGGAGCAGGCTGGAGAACGGTTGGCACGATGCGAGGCCATGCAGTCTGCTTTTGTCCGGTTGGATTTGCGTCGGGTGCGCCATGAGGTCGGGCCTGGGGCCATTCTTGTGAGCGGTGAAGCGCGCCTGCTCATCGGGGTTGGTTTGGGGCCGTTTGAGGTGCCGGGCTTGGGGCGGTTTCAGGCCATTTCCGTGGATGCTCCTATAGCTCAGGCTCTTGCAGGAAGCAGGTTGGATGAGTGTCGCGATTTTAGAGGCCGCCGATGGGCCATTGAGTCGTTGACTTGAGCCTTTACAGTCGGGTTTTGGGGTCAACTCGGTTCTCTTCGTGAACAAAGTCCTTGAAGTGCATCGATTGGAGCCGGATGCGAACCGCTACCTTCGCGGCAAAATGCACTGATTTGGGACGATCACAGGAAACTTTCGGCAAGCGTGAGCGCGAAGCAAAGCGCGCCAAGAAGAAGAAGGAAAAGGAGCTGAAGAAGCAGGAAGCCAAGTCCAACAAAAGGACCTTGGACAGTCCGGATATGATTGCATATGTGGACGAGTTTGGACGAATCGTGGACACCCCCCCGGACCCAACTGAACGTGAGGAGGTCAACCTTGAGGACATTCAAATCAGTGTCCCCAAGGATGAGGACATGGAGCCGGTGGACAAGACCCGTAGAGGGAAGGTGACCATGTTCAACCCTGACAAGGGCTTTGGATTCATTCGTGATTTGGACAGTGGCGAGAGCATCTTTGCCCATGTGACCAACATGAAAGAGGAGGTGGATCAAGGTGACAAGGTGACGTTCGAGGTGGAAATGAGTCACAAGGGACCCTCTGCCATCAAGGTCACAATCGTCAAGTAAGCGTTAAGCTCTTGTGAGTTCTTGCAAGAGACGCCGTCTTGCAATGGGAAGCAACGTGTGCTGCAATGGCACGGCCCAATCTGCGTGGGCATGAAACGTTGCGGGTTGAGGTATATCCTTATGCTTGGCTATCAGGGCCCATTTCATGGACTCAGCAGGTTCAAATTTTGTGGTATCGCGCTCTTCTACGCACTTCAGTTGCAATTGTAGAAAGGCATCCTCGCCTTTCAGTATTCGCGATTTCTGAAATCGGTAGGCCAGCATGGAGCGCCGATTGGACTTTCCAATCGTCAAAATCAGGTAGCCTTCTTCCATCCTCAGAGGCTGAATGCCGACCGGCGTGAATCGAAGTTGATTTTCGATGAGGTCGTAAAGGGTTTTTCCTTCTTCAATGGCCAGTGTCAGGTGGGGCAGGGCGCGCTGGATTAAATTATTGAGGTATTGGTCCAGCCCTTCGTGGTTGCCAGCAGCCTGTCTCAGCACCCGAAGCCTTCTGAGGTCGAGGCCCACAGCTTTTCCGCGTTCTTTTCCGGCACAGAGCTCTGCCTTGAGCTGGTCCAATTCTTTGTGTTTCCGAATTAAATCAGCCAGGGCAGGGTACAAGCGGCTTTGCCTGAATTCTACTTTCAGTTTCTGAAGCCATGCCAGCAAGAGATATTCCTTGTATTCGGCATCCAAAACCCCCTCAGTAATCCATGGCAATGGGTCGTGATTGGTTTTTTTCTCGCTGTCGACCATGGTCTAAATATAACATTTAAATAAGCTATAAGTATAGACTAAATACAGAGTTGGGTATATTAGTAACGTTTAGTTAACTTTAAGGTAATGTTGAGGGTATGTCCAAACAGAGGAGCAC
>CAXHAW010000076.1:0-7356 GCA_964014525.1 uncultured bacterium | reverse complement strand
TTACAGGTGGCACCAAAGCAGACAGCGGTCCACTGAACGGTTGCCCGCCGATGGGGCTCGGGAAGGCCGATACGCGCCGTTGGGCATGGCCGTGCGAAGCATCGGCAAGTCAATCGAAATTGGAGAGAACCAATGGGATGTGAATTGGGTCGTCACCCGTTGGACGGATGTCTTAGAGCGGGGAGAACACCGATCCGGGGTCGCCGATTGGGGGCTCGCCTTGGCGCCTTGGAGCGTTCCACTCCCAAGCGACACGGCACAGCCCCTCTTTCTCGCAGGGCACCATGGAATGGACATGCAGTGGCGAAGGCCCAAATCCACGTGGTACAGCCAAATCCGATTTTCTCCTTGGTTCGATGACCGTTACGCTGAGTTGATCGCGAGCGGCACAATCAACCGGACTCAAATTCTCTTTGGCCACGTTCGACATGGGGCGCACTGGACGGTCTGGACTGAGTTTGCCCCCACCAAAAACGCAGTCCCTCCCTCCCTCGACCCCGCGTCCAGCGGCGGCAGTCTCGGCATTCGATCCCTGTCCAGCCTTCAACCAGATTGGGTGCAAGGCATTGAATGGAGACCCGCCGGCATCACCCTCTCCATGGAAGTGGGTCGCCTCCAAGAAGACTGGAGTTGGAAAACAACCTTATTCGTTCCCTCAATCATTGCAGACGCCGGGGCCGAAAATCGACGAAGGTCACAGTGGCCAACTCGGGTTTTGCCTCCGCTGATTCCCCTCTCTCCCTTCATTTCGATGTGTCGACTGATGGCCCAAGGAGACATGTGGTGGAGTGTCGGAATCTCAAGCACGGTAACGAATTCCCGCAAGAATTACTGATAATATGGCGTGAGAATTATCTCACACTTAAATTTCGCGCAACCGCAGTCGAAAAGGATAAGTAGACTGCCTATGATGGAGAATACTTTCGCTCTCACCAAAGTCATGCTGGCCCTCGTCGCCTCATTTGCCATTGTGATGCTGGGAATGCCTTCGCTGATTCGTCTGGCAGTGCAAAAAAACCTGTTGGATGAGCCACTTGAGGACCGCAAGGTCCACACGCGAAGTGTCCCCAGACTCGGTGGCGTTTTGGTTTTCATCGGAACCCTGGTCACCACCACAATGTTGGTCAGTCCCGAAGGAGACACAGCCATTGCTTTTCTCCGCTTGGCCGCCGCCGCTGCGATTTTGTTCTTCCTTGGACTCAAGGATGATTTGTCCCAATTGGACCCGATGAAAAAACTGGCCGCTCAGGTGGCGGTAGGGGCCATCTTGATTTTTGGAGGAGGGTTCATGGTCTCAGATTTTGAGGGGCTGTTCGGCTTGCACGCCATCAGCGCTTGGGCTGCAGTGCCGTTCTCCCTCTTCGTTTACATCGTGGTCGTGAATTCCGTTAATCTCATTGATGGAGTGGACACACTCGCTGGCGGATACGGGTTCCTTGTGGCCATTTCTTGCGCCCTTTGGTTCCAGTTGACAGGACAGCCCGACTTTGCCATCCTGTGTTTGGCGCTGGCAGGCTCTCTCGCCGGTTTCATTCTGTTCAACATTTCACCGGCACGAATCTTCTTGGGAGACAGTGGTTCGCTGTTGCTCGGGATGTTCATTTATGTGATGGCCACCAGCATCATGACCACCCCCGCCGAGCAGGTGCCCGCTATGTGGTCCCACAGGTCCTTGCCGGTGCTGGCCATGACCATACTGAGCTACCCTTTGGTCGACACCCTGCGGATCTTCACCCTTCGCGTGCTCGAGGGGCGCTCACCCTTCTCAGCCGACCGAAATCACCTGCACCACAGGCTGTTGCGTTTGGGCCTTACCCACCTTCAAACGGCCTTGGTCATTCACGCCTACACCGCCTTCATGGTGTCGCTGGGCTTTGTCTTGCCTGAAATGCCAGCCACAGCAGCATTTCTGATCCTCTTGGGCACAGCCTTCTTGCTGCCTGTGGTGATCCTGCTGACGGAGCGCATTTCTGTCTACCATCGGGCGATACGTCGGAAGCGAATGCGCAGCTTCTGAGCATTCTGTCGCGCCTTAGGTTTGCGGCCATGGGCAAACCGCTCTGCTTTCTTTTTCTGTTTCTCTTCGCCGTCCAAGTCGAGGCGCAAGTGGCGCAACTGCTTGGCGCCGCGCGGTTCAACAATCCAAAAGATTCAGTGGCAAGCCCACTGTCGCTCACCATTGCACCGCAAAGCCTGGGAATTGCATACACCACGGAGAAAAGCAGTCCATTCCTGACCGGATTTGTAAAAACAGAGGCCCAAATCAGGCGCCCCCAATGGAAATTTGACATCCAATTTGAAACCCTTCAAGACGGGGGAACCTTTATCCGGCGGGCGATGGAAGCCGGTTGGGACCGGCGTTCTCAATCGGGAATGTTGGCCGCCCGATGGCGCGGACGTTGGCAATGGACCCCGATAGAATCGGTGATGATCGCCTTCGGACGGGACACCTTGAGCGAAGGCTGGGGCATCCGGTCCTTGTTCCGCGGTCGACATGTTGCCCCGGCTCCATTTGCCCAGATCAACGTGGACGGGGGTGGCCGATTGCGCTACCACCATCGCGTGGAATTGCTCCAAAACAGCCGAAACATGGACTGCTGGTCAGGCGCAACGGGCGATCCCCGCACGTGGATTCCCCCCTATGGTCGACTGCGGTCAGAGGTCCAACGAATGGTGGCGTCCCAACGCATAGAGGTCGATTTTGGAAAGCGATTGACCGGCGCCCTCTGGGGGGCCGTCGTCTGGAATTCAGAAGATGGACAACGTGCATTCGAACCGCACTACATGTTGCCACTCACCAGCCTCCGCCCAACGGAGTATGCACAAGGCAGCTCAGACAATGCCTTGGTCGGCCTCGAGGGAAGAATCAAACTGGGACGGAATTGGGAGAAGCGCCCGAGGACCCTCTATGGACAATTCCTGCTGGACGAGCTCATTCTAGACGAGTTGCTCGGCGCAACGGAGTGGTGGGGAAACAAATTTGCCCTGCTCGGCGGCATCCAATGGAACACGCACTGGGGAGGCTGGCAATGGGAAGTCTCGGCAGCACGCCCGTGGACATACAGTCACTACACCAGCACTGCAGCCTACTTGCATGGGAAAACCCCATTGGCTCACCCCCTTGGGGCCAACTTTGTCGAAACGGCTTGGCATGGCCATTGGAAAAATGCGACCTGGGCAGCGCACGCCCGCTTCACCGCCTCGCTTCGGGGCGATGATCCCATCGGCAATGCCCCCACCGGATCAATGCCACAGGTTGGGGACATCCAAAGAACACAGGAACAATACGCCTGGCTCAATGGAACGCTGCGCAAGCGAACCGTCGCCTTTTTAGATGTTGCAAAGACAATCCACTTCGCAGACGACATCACAGCCCAAGCTTTCCTCCAAGCCGCATGGGGAAGGGAATCCGGCAATCAAAGCGACCTGTATCCAGAAAGCGAATTGCGCATTGGATTCGGTCTCCGGAGTTCAGGGCCTTTCTTCGGTGCAGATTGGTAGGGGCAACCTAATTTCACCGTCCACCATGTCGGCCTTCGCCAACCCCACCCTTCTCAAAGACCTTGCGGTTCTGTTCAAGCTCCGCCTTGGAACCTTCGTTGTTCTGAGCGCCGTGCTTGGTTGGTTCATGGGCAAAGAGAGCATCGGATTGATTCCCTTTCTAGAACTCACCGTGGGCGGGTACCTCCTGACCGGGGCCTCCAATGGGTTCAATCAGATCATCGAAAAGGAAGCGGATTCGAAAATGGGACGCACTGCAGGACGTCCGATCCCCACAGGCAGGATGAGCGTCCTAAGCGCCATGGTCTGGTCAACGTTAGCGGGTATTCTGGGCTTGGCCGCTTTGTTTGACCTGGGTCCGAGAGCGGGCTTGCTGGGACTGTTGGCCATCGGCAGTTACGTATTGGCCTACACCCCACTGAAATCCAGGTCGGGATTCAGTGTGCTTGTGGGCGCCATCCCCGGTGCCATCCCACCGATGCTGGGGTATGTCGCGGCCACTGGTCAATTCGGCATCGAACCGGGAACCCTGTTTGCGGTTCAATTCATGTGGCAGTTCCCCCACTTCTGGGCCATCGCCTGGGTCTCGCATGAAGACTACCTCAAGGCCGGATACCGCATGCTGCCATTCAAAGAGGGCCGAACCGCCGCAAGCGCTCGGCAGATTTTGTTCTACACCATGCTCTGCATCCCTGCCAGCCTCTTGCCATGGGCACTGCCTGGAGAAGCCCCCATGGTCGGGAACATGGCCTTCTTGGTCGCCATTCTCGCTGGCCTTGCCTTTCTCGTGCCGGCCGTTCGCCTTTGGCGCGGATTGGAGGTAAAGGATGCCCGTCAACTCATGTTCGCGAGCTTCCTGTACCTCCCAATCGTGCAGCTCACGTACGTGCTCGACAAAATCCCCTGAACCCTGAGCCCTTTAGCCGGTTCCTTTGCTGTCCCATGAGCGCAACCAGTCCCATGAACTCCCCAGACACCACCCAAGACATCCCTCAAGGCCGCGTGGACGTCTTCGAAGGCCTCGACCCTGCCGTGCGCGAGCGCACCAAAAAGATGCTGATGTATTTCATCCTCTTCGCCGTGGTGATGCTCTTTGCTGGCTTCACGTCAGCCTACATTGTATCGAACGTTGGCCAATACTGGGTCCACATCGAGGCACCAACGGCATTGTGGATCAGCAATGGGCTCATTTTAGTCAGTTCCCTGCCCATGTGGCTAAGCTTACGTGCGATGAAGGCCGGGAAAAATACGACCAGCTTCGTGCATCTCGCCCTGACGTTTGTCTTAGGGGTTGGCTTCACCGCCATGCAGTTGAATGGATGGGAAACGTTGCAAAACAAGGGCATGGGCTGGACCATCGACGAGACAGCAAGCGGGGCCAAGGCATACCGCTGGAACAGCATCCACAATCTCTTGGACGGCACCGCTCAGTGGGGGTCGGACTTCACGGTGACCCAAGACGGCGTCCCCCTGAACTATCGACAGGAGACCAACCAGCTGTTTGCCTCCGATGACGTGCTGATGGCGAGGGACATCACCTTGGATGTGGAACGCACATCAAACGCTGCTGCCGGCTACCTGTTCATCCTCATCGGCATTCACCTGTTCCACTTGGCTCTGGGCCTTGCCTACCTCGTGATCAACGGAATTCGAATTCTGACAGGCCGAATCCACCCCGGAGACACCGTTCGTTTGCAAACTGGAGGCCTGTATTGGCACTTTCTGGGCCTGTTGTGGGCATACCTGTTCGCCTTCTTGTTCCTCTTCCACTGAGGATAGCGTAACTTTGCGGCGCAAATCAGCGTCATGTCTGGAGAGGCAAGCAAAGCAATTTCTAAGGAGGTCCTCTGGGGAGGAGGACGATCGCCGTTTAGCGTGAGCTACGGCAAAATGATGATGTGGTACTTCCTCGTATCCGACGCCCTGACCTTTTCTGGACTTTTGGTGGCCTATGGATTCAGCCGAGCCAGCTCTACAGCAGACTGGCCCATCGGAGAGCAGGTATTCAGAGCACTGCCGGGTGTTGAGGGGAATTACCCACTTGCATACGTGGCACTGATGACCTTTATCCTCATCGTGAGTTCGGTCACCATGGTGCTCGCTGTTGAAGCTGGACACCGAAACGACCGCTCAGAGGTCATCAAATGGATGGGATTGACCATCGTCGGTGGGTTTATCTTCTTGGGAAGTCAGGCTTGGGAGTGGAGTCACTTCATTCACGGAAGCGGAGGCAGCTTTCTGCTTTCAGATAACGTTACCGTGACTGGACCCGATGGCGAGATGCTTGAAATGAATGCCGGGGAAGCCGTCTTCATGGACCATCACTTTGGTCATCTGATGGAGATGTACCTCGAGGGCAACACCGCAGTAATCTTGACAGACGATGGGGGGCATGTGGTTCTGACAGAGCTGGGGGACCATCCACACGACGCCCACCTGCACGGGCTCACGCTGAACAAATATGTAGAAGGAGAGACCGTCATCGAAGGAGAAGAAATGATGGCCCTGTGGAATGCCCGATCCAATGATTTCGCATTCGGCGCCAACCTGCACGACAGCGAATATGCCGTGCAACAGAGCTACAGTGACTTTTTCTTTTTCATCACGGGCTTCCATGGGTTCCACGTGTTCTCAGGGGTCATCATCAACATCGTGGTCTTCTTCATGGTGGTGAACCGAGTGATGGAACGCCGAAAGCACTACGAGATGGTCGAGAAAGTGGGCCTGTATTGGCACTTTGTCGACCTCGTCTGGGTGTTCGTTTTTACCTTCTTCTACCTCATCTGACATGGAGCGCGACGACCTCATCGTAAATGACAGCTACGCCCTGAACGCTCACCACAGCGAAGAGCAAGGTGTGGCCATCCGAAAGAAGATCTACATGGTCACAGTGCTTCTGTCGGCCATCACTGCCGTCGAAGTGGGCATGGGTGTGATGTTCAAAAGGAACGAGACCTTCACTTGGACCGCCATCAAGTGGACCTTTATCGTTCTCACCCTCTTCAAAGCAGGCTACATCGTGATGGCCTTCATGCACCTTGGAGACGAGCGGAAGAACCTTCGGAACGTGGTGATCTTTCCCTACTTCATGTTCATCGCCTACCTGATTTTCATCGCCCTCACAGAGGGCGCTGCCCACTTCGGGTCGGACTTGAAATTTCACTAACTGTCAATGAAAGAACCGACACCGGGTCGCCGACGCGGCTGGAAACGGTTCCTTCTCGTGGCCGCGCTCCCTGGCCTCCCCTTGCTGCTGCTCTTGTTGCTTGGAAAGGGCATGCGGCACGAATTTGGGAACCTCGCCTACTTCTCTCCGGCTGGAGATAGAATGACAACGCCGGTTGGCGCCCGTCGCCTGCCTGAATTCAAATTGACCGATCAGCACGGCCAAACAGTCACACGCGACGGCCTTTCTGGCACCTTTTGGCTGGTGGCCTTTATGACCACCGACACCGTCACCACGCCCCACCTGGCCACCATGACACGGCAACTCCTTTGGGCCAACTGGCGCTACAGGAATGAACCAGACGTCGGCCTGCTTTGCATCACACTGGATGCCCAGCACGACACTCCAGACCGGCTCAAGCATTATGTGACCCGCAACGAACGCTACAATCGATTTCCAAACAAATGGCGCTTCCTGACCGGTGACCAAAATGTCATAGACCAATTGATTGCCAAAGACCTCGGCGTTCCCCGGGACTCAGCGGACAACTTCAACATGGCCACGCTTCTGCTGGTGGATGATCACGGCTATGTGAGACAGAAGTACCTGGCCTCGAGCGAACACGAAATCGGCGATGCAGTGGAACTGTCTCTTATACACATCTCCGAGCCCACGAGACTTCACGGAAT
>CAXHAW010000075.1:0-7358 GCA_964014525.1 uncultured bacterium | reverse complement strand
TTCGAAGCACCTCGCGATACTTTCTCAACTTGGGCAGCAAGCTACGATGCCCCAGGTGCAGCATGCTCGACGTTCATGAATGCTAACGCCGCGTCATCGTCAACCGACCCGTTGCTCATGAACGACCCGTGGCAGCAGGCCAGCAGCCTGAACTTCCCGAAGGCGAGCAGCAGTTGGCAGTGGCCGCAGCTATCGCCACCGGCCAACCCGTTTGCCTCGACGTTCGCACCAGCATCGAGGAACCCCTTTGCCAAGGTTCCAACGATTCGTCCGCCGACTACGGTGCGTCCGCCTCCAGGCATGCAGGCCCCAGCAGCTTCGCCGCGCAGTTCCGGAGATGCACCAGCACCAGGGCAGGCGCCCCAGGTTGACCCTGATGACGAGCTCTCGGACTCGCATTCGCTCACGCCAGGTGCGCCCCCTCCAGAGGCGCCCCAGCCGGTCCGAGGCTACACGACGCCAATCTCCCAGGAGCCGCAGAATCACATCGGCATGTTCGTGCCGCTCTTCAGGCGCAACACTGCCGAGACCATCAGCGAGCAGCAGATACTCCGTGTCCTGCAAGGCCACGATCTGACCTCGCCAGCGAGAAGCTCCGAGGAACCGCGTCGTCAGCACCTCATCAGGCACAACTTCCCGATCAGTGCGAGTCATTCGAACAGCTTTCGCCAGACTTCAGAGGTGACGCGAGAGACACCTCCTTCGCAGAATCGATCCTCGCTAGACCGCGTTCTCCAGTCAGTGTCCATGATGGCACAGATCAGGGAGAACCGCCAGCGCACGTCGACGTCAGACAGTGCGCAGCCGCCAAATCCAGGCAATGCATCCGCGCAGGCAGCACCGGCACCAGTCCCAGCGCCGGTGGTCGCCACGCCGCAGCGCGACTTGCTCGGGTCCCTCGTGGGAGGAACCCCCATCGTGAACCCTGAGCATGTGTCAGTCCCCGATAGCCAGTCCGACCATGACAACCTCTCGATCGCTCCATCCTTCTACGAAGGCACCGACGAGGAGTGCACGATTTGCCAAGCGTCGTTCGTGCAAGGAGAGCGTGTGTGCCGTTTGTCATGTCGACATGTGTTCCACACCGAGTGTTGGGGAAGGTACATGAACACACCCCCTTCGGAAGACAACGTCAGAAGGCCCCGCTGTTGTCCCAACTGCCGGGGCGGTGGCGTAGTCATAGCCATGTGGACATACGTCAATCCGGGAGCTGCCACTCAGGTCATCGATGGTCAGCCATTGCCGAACGATTTGGAGCCAATTGACAATCGTCACGACATAACGGCGCCGGAAATCCCGACGCCGCCGACACCCCAGACGTCACGCAGTGCACACTTCTTCGGAGGATCTCCAGCGTATCCGATTTCGACCAGACTTCCGGATGGGAGGCCCTCGCTTATCGTTGACCCTGGGTCTGTCGGCAACCTTTGTGGTGATAAATGGGCCCGTGAGGTAGCCCAGATTGCACATGCCAATGGACATAAGCCGAAGTTCGAGTTGCGACCGCGACCCCTGGAGGTCTGCGGTGTGGGTAATGGCTCTCAAGCGTGCCATTACGACTTGCAGTTGCCTGTAGCCATTCGCCCCACTGACTCGGATGAACCCAGTGTGGGCCACTTGCAGGTACCAGCAGTCTCCGGTTCTGAGCTCCCAGGTCTCTTGGGACTCACCGCGCTTCGCAAGAACCGGGCCATCCTCGACTTCACGAACTTACGCATGTACTTTTGTGGACCCAATGACTACGACGTGGAGAGGGCTCTCCCTGAGGGCACCGACTCCTTCCAGCTGGAGGTGGCTCCGTCGGGCCACTTGGTGCTGCCGTGTTGTGAGTATGACGGTGCATCTTCGCCGCAGAAGCACACGTTGACACTCTTGTCCCGGCAGCGCAACCGCAACAGCAGTCGCAGTCAAAGCAGTCCACCAGACATGCCCAGCAACAGCAGAGCATCCAGCAGCAGCAGCAATCCAGGCATTCCGCCGCCGCCGGCAGCGCCGCCTGTGTTGCCCAGCACTCTCGGTCGCCGGGGAGGCTTGTCCTGCCCGCCGGCCAAGTCGTCTTGAGATGCAACCGGCACCGGTCGTGGAGAACGTTCGTTCGAAGCGCCCGGATGCCCGGGAGCTCTCAAGGCTCCCCCGCTGGCCCCAGGGGCCAGGATAGCGTGGATCTCCACACGCCGTGGAGGCCCTGCGGCTGACGTGATAGCCGGAAACGTGTTGCACCGATATGTGTTGCACGACATGATGCGGTCATTGACGGCACCATTGGACGAGCTGTCTTCAGCCCATGCCGTGGTGCTTGAAGCACCGCCGATTGTCGCGCCACGCTTTGAGCACGACATGCTTGAGTTTGTGCGCAAAGCCATGCATCAGTGCCCGACTCTTGCTATCATCGTCCAGCCCAGTTTGCGACGCAAATCCAACAAGTCCTTGTGGGTGCATCGCTGGAACCGCTTGCACAACGTTCCATTCAGGTTTCGCCAGACTTGCTCGTGCAAAACAGGGAACGTGGTGCCAGGTTGCCATCTGACATGTCTGATCGGATCCACAAAGGAAATAGATATGAGCCCATGCGCAGAGGTTCCGACCTACTGTGCGACTTCGCAAGCATCAGTGTTGAGCCTTGGTGGCACATTGCTTACGCTTAGCGTGTCCCTCCTGTTTACAGCAGCGACACTCTGTTGCCGGCCCACCGCCGACGGAACGGGAGCTCCGTCGATTTGGGTGGGTCCCCAGCAGACACCAGACTCAGCTCTCACCCCGCTGACTCGCCGTGGCGACTCAGCTCTAACCGTTGGAGCTGTTGACTCAGCTCTTGTCAGGAGCAGAGACTTAGCTTTGAATAGTGCCATGACACAACCAGCGTTTCCTACGGATGCCAAGGAACGGGAGAAGCGCAGGCGCCAGTTAGCCAAGGAGGCCGGCAATGAACATGTCGTTCAGAAGCGGAAGAAGACCATAGAGGACCATCACGATGATTGTGGTGAGGACCTCTCTTCGCTCCACGACAAGTCGACCGCCGCCCTTTGCTACCCTTGCGACTACGACACCGACGATGCCCTATCTGACGAGGATCGTGACCAGTGTCTCCGTCTGCAGTTTGGCGCCCGCATCCAGTCGTTTCCAGTCGATGTGTCGAAAGTAGCCCGTGCACAGCCAGACGGCGTCGATGTTGGTCCAGACAGTCGAGCGCCTCTTGCCAAGGATTCTGGGTGCCCAGGCTGTCGACATTCGAGACGCAAAGACGACTGGGAGCACACTCGCGTGATTGGTCAGTGCAGATATCCGTACACAGAGCCTTGGATCCCGGAATGCGCTGCGTGTCAGGACAGGAAACCGCGCAATGATCCAGGTCACACGTTCGAGCTCGCCAATTGCAAGTGGGCGACTGCCCAAGCTCGTGTCTATGCGCCCCGTGCCCCGCGCGCCCGCGGAGCACGACCACACGAACCCGAGCCGAAGCCAGAGCATGATCCCACTGCCAGGCTTCCCGGCAATGTCGAGGGTCGTGAACTAGGCGCCGACGGCGAGGAGCAGGTGGCCCAGGATGACCGCGCGGCACAGCATTCAAGAACAGGTGCGTCGAGCTCAAGTTCAGGTGCAGCATCCAGCTCAGGATTGGGTGGTCGCGGCCCAGACCGCGAGCCACGCGAACGCCGCACGTATCGTGATCAGGGAGACAACCCAGAGAATCCGAACGATTGGAGCAACTTTGACATTGGTCGCGTCATTCGAGTCTTCCGCACCAATCGTGAAGCCGCAATCCGTCTGACATTGCGCAAATTGCACGTGCGATGGTGGCATGCTTCGGAGCACACCATGAAGCGTTTCCTCGAGCGCGCTGGAGTGGCCCAACGCGTCTTGGACCTCATCCCAAGCATCTGCAGCACCTGCACAGTGTGCCGTGAATGGGCAAAACCAGGCCCGAGCAACGCATGCAGCGCAGAGATCGCCGACACGTTCAACCAGCAGGTGGAGTGTGATCTTCTCTTCGTGCACAAGTTCGTCATCTTCCATCTGTTGGACAGGTGCACGAGGTGGCACGCCGCAGTCCTCATTCCGAACAAGGAAGAGGAGACCCTCATCAAAGCCATCGACACCGCATGGGTGACCATTCATGGACCCATGAAGGAGCTCATCACCGACGGTGAATCTGGCATTGCAGCTTCGCAGCGCACGAATGAGCACTTGGCACGCCGTGGTATCAAGTTGCACGTGCGCGGCAAGGACCAGCATGCCAGGTACATCGAGCGTCGTGGCGCGCTTCTGCGCGACACCATCCATCGTGTCGAGGGCCAGCTCACAGAGGAAGGTCTCGCCGGCGTACCGTTTGAGAGCATCCTTGCAGAGAGCGTCTTCTGTGGCAATGCATTGCTGACGGTCGGAGGCAGCACACCGTACAACGCCATGTACGGTCGTGTCCCTCACATCTTGCCAGGCATAGACCAGATAGACGCCCCGGAGGAGAACGTTCGTTCGAACCCGGGGTCGTCGCTCGCGCACACGCACCACCGTTTGAGAGAGGTTAGCATCCAGGCCATGGTGGAGGGGTCAGCTCGCGCCAGACTCGGTCGGTCGCTCAACACCCGCTCCACTATAGCAGCTCAGAAGCTAAACCTACAGGTGGGCGAGGAAGTGGACTTCTATCGCTCGCCATCGTCGAAAGATGCCTCTGGATGGTTTGGACCAGCAGAGGTAACCGATGTTTCTCGTGCAACCCGTGGTGTGGTGTCAGTCAAGTGGCAGAATCGCACACTCGAGATCCAGGTCCCAAATCTCCGTCGCCATTTGCACTTCTTGTCATTGCTGTCGGTGCAGGACAACCGGGAGTCTCACTTCCCGACCGTGCAAGGCAACGTTTGGGCCTGTATCCGCAGGGCTGTGGAGTCTCTCACGCCCGGCGGTTCAGTACAGGTTGGATTTCACCGGACTCACAACAAGGATGGATGGACCCGTACGCCATCCAACGTTCGCTTCCCAGAACTCTTCGGTGCGATCCAGTTCTTCGCCAAGAACCACCTGAACCTCGCGCACGTGGCATCCGCCAAAATAGCTCACGGAGTGCGCGAATTGCCCCCGCTAAAAGGCTACAACCAGTCCATCGTCTTGCTCTGGAAGCCAGGTTCCAGCTACGCACGGATCGTGGAGATGGACTGCGCGGAGGGCCAGACTGACCGGCTACGCCTCAGCCACGAGCACGAGGATTGGTCCCGATTGCGCGTCTTGCAGTTGCTCATGAACAGCTCGGCAGTCATCGAACCGGATCTGGGAGACACAGCTCGAAGCAGTGGAGGAGAACGTTCGTTCGAACCCACTGTGGAGAGCAGTGGCCTGTCTCCGATCCCCGAGGAGAGTGAGCACAACGCGTCTGACGCCCAATCATCGCACGGATCGCTGAGCAGTTATCTCCGCCATAGCGATCAGGAATTCCAGAAGCTCTTGGATGAGATCCCGTCGCACTCGGAGTTCATGGTCTCGGATCCAGGTGAGTCCGCCAGCCACGACGATGCCAGTGACCGCATGCCGCTGTCGCTGCTCATGGCGCCGGCGGAGGAACTCATCCTGGCTCCCCCTCTGGAATTGAACCATGACACACACGTCGAGCTCGCCGTGTACCCTCCTGCGACGAACATGCTAAAGCTTCAGGATCATCCAGGCCCGGGAGAAATTGTCTTGTTGCAGATGGGAGCTAACCAGGTGCGCCAGGTGGTAGTCAAGCGTGACGACGACCTCCTCACCGGTGCGCAGCTCAAGGAACATTGGCCCGAAGTGCGGAAGGCTATGCTGAAGGAGTTGCAGACGTGGTGCAAATTGAAGTGCTTCAGCAGGCGCCCCCGCAAAGGTGCGCGCAATGTCATCGATGTGCGCTGGGTCATCAAGTTCAAATGGGAGGTTCCCACGGTGGATGTGAACCGAGGTGGAGAACGTTCGTTCGAAGCCTCGAAGCCAGTGCGGACTATCCGCGCCAGACTCACGGTGCGGGGATTCAAAGACAGTGAGAAGAACGACATCGACAGGTATGCAGGTACCAGTACCAGATGTTCGCAGAAGCTCATCGTCTCAGAAGCCGTCCGCAACCACTGGCCGATCTGCACCGCCGACATCTCCAAGGCATTCCTCCAGGGAGTCACCTATGAGCAGCTCGCCGCGATGACCGGCGAACCGATGCGGGAGGTGAACTTCTACCTGCCCGCCAGCAACATCCCGTTGCTGCGGACCCTGCCAGGTTTCGAGAACTTCGACCCACAGAACGAGGTTCTCCACTGCGACAAGCCAGGCACCGGATTGGTTGATGCGCCACGAGCCTTCTCCATGCAGTTGCGTGGAGTCACCGAGGATAAATGCAGAATGAAATCCAGTCAAATCGACGGTGAATTGTGTATGAGGCATGATGTTGGCCGCCTCATCGCGTTGCTTGCCAAACATGTCGACGATTTGAAGCTCACGGGCAAGCCAGATGCCGTACAGCACATTCTTGCAGAACTCCAGAAAGTCTTCGGTGAACTCAAAGTGGAGTGGTATGTCTTCACCAATTGTGGTGTCCGACACGTGCAGGATAAAGTGACCAAAGAGATCACGTTGGACCAGATCGAATATGCCAGTAACCTTCGTTGCATCGCCCATGCACAGCTCTCCAGTGGGAAGCCCGAAGACCTTTGCTGTCCCGAATTGCATCAGTTGTACATGTCCCTGTTAGGTGCAGTTGCCTACCTTTCGCATACACGCATCGATGTGGTTGTGTTCATATGCGCAGGTCAACGCTATGCAGCTAAGCCGCAGGTACAGCATGCGCGTCGTCTCAATAAGCTCTTGACGTGGATACAGCGGAATCCCAAGAAGCTTGTGTACAAGAGTCTCGCATCTGTGACATCCCAGTCGAGTGAAACCCCTGGATCACATCTGCGAATTATCTCCGACGCCGCATACAAGAAAGAGACTGATGACGGATACAGCCTTCGGGGGGCCCTCTACTGTCGAGCAGCAGGCAGCTCTGCAAGTTCTTTCGTGGGTCAGAAGACCCCAGTGCATATTGTCGATTGGGCATGCAAGTCTCAGAGACATGTCACCAGAAGCACATTTTCGGCCGAACTTCTAGCAGCCGGTGACGCTGTGGACCAAGGCATACTAGTTTCTCATCTTCTTTACGAAATCGAGCACGGACCTCTGGATGTCCGAGCGGCCCGTGACAAACGCATGGAAGAGGGATATCTTCCGACCGCCTTGTATGTTGACGCCAAGTCAGTGTATGCAGCTGTCAGGGCCACCTTCATCAAGCAACCAGCCGAGAAGTCGCTGCTGTGCCATGTCCAGTATCTTCGCGAATTGCTGGATAAACGCGTCATTCAACACATCCTCTGGAT
>CAXHAW010000074.1:0-7396 GCA_964014525.1 uncultured bacterium | reverse complement strand
CCCAAGGGTTGGCAGACTATCTCGCCGCCCACCACGATGGACCGATGGCGGTGGCCATTGCGCACGACAGCCGGCACCGCAGCGATGAATATACCCGGGTGGCAGCTGAGGTGTTGGCCGGAAATGGAATCGACGCCCACGTTTTCTCCGCACTGCGACCGACACCTGAATTGAGTTTTGCCATTCGCAGGCTTGGGTGTCAGGCGGGAATCGTGGTCACGGCCAGTCACAACCCCAAGGAATACAACGGATACAAGGTCTATTGGGGTGACGGGGGCCAGATTGTCCCGCCGCACGACAACGGCATCATCGAGCGCGTCCGCGCTGTTCAGGGGCTCGAGGCGGTTCGGCGTGCAGAAGCCGATGACCACAAGATTCACATCATCGACGGGCAATTGGATCTCGATTACTACGATGCCATTGCCGGACACCGAATCAGTGAGGCCCTTATGCAAGAGGGGTCTGATCTGGGCATTGTCTATTCACCTCTGCATGGAACGGGCACGGTGAGCATGGCGCCCGCATTGGAAGCCTGCGGTTTCAGGAATGTGGAGGTGCTCGCGGCCCAGGCGTCTCCGGACGGGGCCTTTCCTACGGTGGAGTCCCCCAATCCAGAAGAGGCAAGTGCCCTGCGGATGGCCTTGGACCGCGCAGAGGAAACCGGTGCCAAGCTGGTCTTGGCCACCGACCCAGACAGCGACCGGGTGGGCGCGGCAGTTCGCGAGCGGGAAGGCGGTTTTCGTCTTCTCAATGGCAACGAGGTGGCGGCCCTCCTCGTGCACTATGTGCTCAAGGCCAAGGCAGAGCGTGGCGCAATAGAAGAAGGAGATTTCGTGGCACGCACCGTTGTGACCACGCGCTTGGTTTCTGATATCGCCGCGGAGTTCGACGTTCCTGTGGCGGAGACGCTGACTGGGTTCAAGTGGATTGCTGCGGAAATCGCTGCGCGTGAAGACCACGGCCGTTTCCTGGTGGGTGGCGAAGAGAGCTATGGCTACCTCGTGGGCGATGAAGTCCGCGACAAGGACGCGATTGCAGCGGCCTGCATGATCGCCGAGATGGCGGACGGGGAATGGCGCAAGGGCAGAACCCTGTTGGACCGACTTCGGGACCTGCACCGGCACTACGGCATGTACCGCGAGGCCTTGGTGTCGCTCAAGCGAGAGGGCATTGCCGGCGCCGACGAGATTCGGGCCATGATGGAGGGCTTCCGCCAATCTCCTCCGACACACCTCGGCGGGGAAGCCGTGGCGGAGGTTCGCGACCACCTCAAAGGCTGGAATGGCCTGCCCTCATCCAATGTCGTTCAGTTTCTGACCGAGGAGGGGGCGCTCGTGACCGCCCGTCCGTCGGGGACAGAGCCCAAAATCAAGTTCTACTTCTCTGTCAAGGGAGAGTGGTCCGCCTCGGATGCATACGAGGCTGCATGGCGTGGCCTTGGCGACCGCATTGTGCGGTTGGGTCAGGACCTCGGCGTGGAGATCGTGCTATAAATCGAGGTAAGACCCGTTTAGATTTCAGGGATCCAAGGGTCGATGATGGGCAAGACGAACCTCGCCGTCTCGTCCAGCGCGGGCCAGAGCCAACTGCCGGCAATCCAATCCGCAGGCAGTATGCCTTGGCCTAGTGTGCCTTGAATCAGCAGAACCACGATGGACCAGAACAGCCAAGCCCGCCCCATTGCAAAGGCCAAGCCCGCGAGTCGGTCCATGGGTTTGAGCGCGGTGATGTCGACCATTTTTTCCAAAACCCGGCCCAAGAGATGCACGGCAATCACCACAATCACAAAGGTCACGGCGAAGGAGGTGATGCCCATGTAGGCGTGGCCAATGGCAAAACGCGCATCCAACCAAGCGGCCACCAAATCTGAACAAAACAAAGCAGCATAGGCACCCAAGAACAGGGCGGCCAAGCCAGTCACTTCTAAAATCAGGCCTTTGCGGACCCCACGGATGGCGCTCCACAGCAAGGGAAGGCCCAATGCGATGTCAAATGGAGAAATTCCTTCGGGCATGATGACCTGCAATCTACGTTTGCAGGAGATGCAAGGAACGGGAAGGATTCGATGGGCCGTGGAGGCGGATGTGCCTGCGGTGATGGAGTTGATCAGAGAATTGGCCGAGTACGAGCGTGCGCTGGATCAGATCAACATAGGTGAAGCGACCCTGCTCCAAGATGGTTTTGGCCCCAACCCGGCATACGGGTTGATGATTTTGGAACCCGAGGACCGGGACGAGATCGTGGGCATTGCCCTGTTTTATCAGAAGTACAGCACATGGAATGGGCGCTGTCTGTATTTGGAAGACCTGGTGGTCACCAAAAGCGAGCGCGGAAAAGGGTATGGTCTACAGCTCTTCGCCGCAGTAGCGGAAGAGACCAGGAAAAGGGGGTGCGCCTACATGCAATGGCAAGTCCTCGATTGGAATGAGCCCGCCATTGGATTTTACAAGGCATTGGGGTCTGCAGTGGAGAGCGACTGGCTCAACGGGCGTCTCCAAGGAGAGGCGTTGGAGGCGTTGGCCCAAAAGGCAGGATGAACTGGGTCGTACACAAATTCGGTGGGGCTTCGGTCAAGGATGCGGATGCGGTCCGCAACCTCGGGGCCATTGTGTTGGGTCGTTCGGCCGGAGAGGACCGCGACTGCGAATCAGCGGTGGTGGTCAGTGCCATGGGCAAGACGACCAATGCACTGGAAACGGTATGGAGCACGTTGCCCCATGCAGCTGATGTGGGAGCACTGATTGGGCCGGTGATGGAGGCACACCAGCGGACAGTGGAGGAGTTGAAACTGTCCTCGGATTTACTCGCCGCGGATTTTTCTGCGTTCAGGGTGCTGGTCGAATCTTGGAGAGGGCGCCCTGCGTCGGATGCGGGGTACGATGCCATAGTCGGACAAGGTGAGCGGTGGTCGACCCGAATTGTAGCCGCACAACTTCAAGCGTTGGGGCTTTCGGCGCTGTGGGTTTCTGCTTGGGACGTTGTGCGCACCAATGGTGCACACCGCGCCGCTGTTGTGGACCTTGCTGCTGTTGGTGACAGCGTCCAAGAGCGGATTGAGCAGTGGAGGGGCCGAATCCCCGTGATGCAAGGCTTTGTGGGGTCATCGTCCGATGGTCAACCCACCACGTTGGGTCGCGAGGGATCGGATTTCAGTGGCGCATTGCTCGCTGAGGCGCTTCGAGCGGCCAAGTTCATTGTGTGGAAGGATGTCCCGGGCGTGATGACAGGAGATCCCCGGGTGTGGCCTGCGGCCGAGCATGTGCCGACATTGGATCACGGGACAGCAGAAATATTGGGGAAGGCCGGTGCTGGCGTACTGCACCGCGATACGGTGGCGCCCATTCGCAGGGTGGGCATTCCGTTGGAGGTGAGGAGTTTCTTGGATCCGGAATCGCCGGGAACGAGGATTGAGGGGGAGACGCCTCCGGCTGATTTGCCTCCGTTGTGGACCATATCAGCCGCACTGGAGGGTGTCCGGGAAGTCCGTTGTTTCGGTGCACCCCCCGACGTGGCATCCGCCCTTTGGGCCGGGTGTTTTCCAAAGTTGCCGCTTCAGTCTGTGGGACCTGACCCTCAGTTTTTAAGCTGCACTCTGCTTGTAGTGCCCGATGAGGGGCAATAAAAACGCCGGCACAGTGGCCGGCGTTTCAAATGGGTTTGTCTGACCGTCTTTGTCAGTATTCGTCCTCGTTGAAGAAGAAGTCTTCTTTGGAGGGGTAATCGGGCCAAATGTCCTCGATGGTGTCGTAGGACTCTTGGTCGTCCTCGATTTGTTGGAGGTTTTCCACCACCTCTAGCGGCGCTCCTGTGCGCATGGCAAAGTCGATCAGCTCGTCTTTGGTGGCGGGCCAGGGGGCATCTTCTAGGTAGGAAGCAAGCTCAAGCGTCCAGTACATGGCGAATCGTTTTCGGGCGCGGCAAAAGTAGCAGGGCCGTCGATGTGTGCAAGCCCTACGGCCATCACACGCAAAAAGTTCGGCTTAAAGGCCGTGAAATTCAATTATTTATCGGCCAATGGCCATTTGAGCTCGGTTGTTTCCGTGACATGGGCAGTCCATCGGCCGAGGGTAAAGAAGGTGTCGCTGAGTCGATTGAGGTATTTCACGGCGACTTCGGGCTGTTTCACGAGTCGATCGAGTGCAACTGCCCTGCGCTCGGCCCGGCGACATACAGTGCGGGCCAAATGGCTGGCCGACAGAGCGGGATGGCCTCCCGGCAGCACAAAATTTCGGAGGGGCTCAAGGGGCGCTTCCATCTCGTCAATCCAGTTCTCGAGCTGCGTGATGTCGTCCACCTCGACTGTTAATGCCCCTGGCCGCGGCCCTTCAGGGTCGGCAAACACACCGCCAATTCTGAAAAGGTGGTCTTGCACAGTCCGCAAGCGGTCCGTGTGTGGAGCGAGTTCAGGGTGGTCGAGCAGTGAGCCAACGATGGCGTTCAGTTCGTCGAGCGTGCCGTAGGCTTCGATGCGGGCGTCGTCCTTTTGGACCCGGTCGCCATTGAAGAGTGACGTCTCGCCGCCATCTCCGGTTCGGGTGTAGATGCGCATACCACAAAGGTGGGCAAGGGAGTGGCAAACTGAATCGCGAAGTCCATTGGGGTCCGAACTACCTTCGCAGTGTGGATCAACCTGTGATCAGCGATAAGCAACGTCGATATGACCTGACCTATCTCCGGATGGCCAGGGAGTGGGCCCAATTGTCCCATTGCTCGCGAAAGCAAGTGGGGGCATTGATTGTCCGCGATGGCATGATCGTGTCCGACGGCTACAATGGCACGCCGAGCGGATTCCCCAATGCGTGCGAGAATGAAGACGGGGAAACGCACTGGTATGTTCTACACGCCGAGGCGAACGCCATCACCAAGCTCGCCCGGTCTTCGCACACTGCTCAGGGCGCCACACTCTACATCACCCTGTCGCCATGCCGGGATTGTGCAAAGCTGATTCACCAGGTTGGGATTCGCCGCGTGGTGTACACCCATGCCTACAAGGATGACTCTGGGCTCGACTTCTTGAACCAAGCGGGGGTGGAGATTGTACGTTATCCCGAAGATGTTGAGTGACCAATCCCCGATGCCGCGCGCCTGGGTGCCAATAGCCTTGGGCATTGCCTTGTGCTTGGGTGCCTATTTCGGTCGTGTGCTCGGGTCAGGGACCAATGCATGGGAGTTCACTGAGCCCCATTTTTCACCCTCCGGTCAGGTTCTGGGTTCCGTTTTGGACAGAATCGATCGCATGTATGTGGACCCAGTGGACCGAAATCGATTGACCGACATCGCCATCGATGCCATTTTGGATGAGCTAGACCCCCACAGCGATTGGTTCAGTGCCGAAGAGCTGGCCGCCATGGCAGAGCCCATGGAAGGCAATTTTGAGGGAATAGGTGTGGAGTTCTTGTTGCAGGAGGACACCATCATGGTGGTCACACCCATCGAGGGTGGGCCGAGCGAGAAAGCGGGCATTCAGTCTGGAGACCGCATTGTCAGTGTCGATGACAGCGTCATTGCCGGCACAGGGTTGACCAATTCCAAAGTGATGCGGTTGCTCAAGGGGCCTTCTGGCACTTCAGTTGGTCTCAGTTTGGTGCGGCCTGGCAATGCCGACTCCGCCAGCATTGATGTGACCTTGAAGCGGAGCCGCATCCCCATTCACAGCGTGGTGGCATCGGAGCCCATGCCGGACGGCACGGGTTACATCAAGGTCGTCCGGTTTGCGAGAAACACCCATGAGGAGTTTGACGCCGCCCTCTCCGATCTACGCAATCGAGGGGTCGATCGGTTGGTCATCGACCTGAGGGGCAATGGCGGCGGATATCTGCACGCTGCAGTGCCCATGGTCGAGCGCTTCCTCGACGAGAACGACCTCGTGGTCTACACCGAGGGAGCGTCTCAGCCTCGCCGCGATTATGTGACGGAGCGTCCGGGGCGGCATCGGAGCTTGCCCTTGGTTGTGATGGTGGACGAGGGAAGCGCGTCGGCGAGCGAAATCATGGCGGGGGCGCTTCAGGACCACGACCGCGCCATCATCGTGGGGAGGCGAACGTTTGGGAAGGGACTTGTGCAAGAGGAGTTTCCAGTGGCCGACAGGGGCGCTCTGCGTCTCACTGTGGCCCGGTACTACACGCCAAGTGGAAGAAGCATTCAGCGTCCATATGGCAGAGGCGTGGACTACGAAGAGGAGTGGCTGGAGCGCGAAGCGCGGGGAGAATACGTGGAAGCAGACAGTGTTCTGAAGGTGGATTCCTTGGCCTACCTCACTTCGGGAGGCCGCACGGTGTTTGGGGGAGGGGGCATTGCGCCCGATGTGTTTGTTCCCCTCGATACGGGCAGTTTTCCGGCGTCATTCAGAGAGCTGGTCTACGCGGGACGGTTGCGGGAACATGCCTTTCAACTGGGGACCCAACGCCGACAAGACTTTCTTGGAATGGGGAGCGTGGCTGACTTTCTCGACGCTGTAGATGCAGGCATGGATCTCGGCGCTGCAGCGCTGATCGATGCGTCCTACCGACCCGATGAAGAACGAGAGCGTTCAATGCTGCTCACCCGACGGCGCATCGCCGAACGGATTGCCCACAACCTTTGGGGGGAGTCTTCAGGGCACCGTGCCGCATTGCGCCGAGATGCTGAATGGAAGGCCGCCCTAGCCGCATTTGATGACATGGAATCGCTCCTCAACCCATCGAAGAATTAGATTTGAACTCCTTCAAGACCCAACCCCAACCCTGAACCCCCATCATCATGGCCTTTGAATTGCCCCAACTCCCCTACGCTTATGACGCCCTCGAGCCACACATCGACACGCGCACGATGGAAATTCACCACGGAAAGCACCATGCCGGCTACACCGCCAAGTTGAACGCTGCAATCGAAGGAACGGAGATGGCCGGCAAGTCCATCGAGGACCTCTGTGCTCAGGACGCTGGCCATGGCGGAGTCCGCAACAACGGAGGGGGGTACTACAACCACAACCTCTTCTGGACGAGCATGTCTCCAAACGGGGGCGGAGCGCCCACGGGTGACCTCGCCGCCGCCATCGATGCGGCTTTCGGCAGCTATGATGGCTTCAAGGATGCCTTTTCGGCTGCTGCGGCCACGCGCTTTGGTAGCGGTTGGGCTTGGCTGTGCGTCAAGGATGGGGCATTGGAAGTCTGTTCCACAGCCAACCAAGACAACCCCCTGATGCCACAGGCAAACTGCGGTGGCACGCCCATCCTCGGTTTGGACGTCTGGGAACACGCCTACTACTGGAACTATCAGAACCGCCGTCCCGACTACATCGCGGCGTTCTTTAATGTCATCGATTGGAACGCCATTTCTGAGCGTTTCGTCGCTGCCCGCGGCTGATTTACCTCTCCGCCGCATGCGATTCCTCATTCTCGTTGCGGGCGGCACAGGC
>CAXHAW010000073.1:0-7404 GCA_964014525.1 uncultured bacterium | reverse complement strand
CTTCAAGTCAACCTTGGCAAGGTGCTCCTGGGTGGCGCCTTTCCATGACCCAGCGAAATAGACCACCTTCCGCTTGGCATCATAACCTTGGACAGAGGTGATGTCCCATTGTCCAGAGGTCAACTGCTTCTCATCCTTTCCAGGCCGAACATGATAGAGGTGATTGAATCCATCCTTCATACTGGTCATGAGAAACGAGCCGTCCGCCAAAAAAGTGAAGTTGTCCTGGACAGGAACATGCGTGGGCGCATCTTCCACCAAGAGCTCCTCTGCTTTCGGCGACCCCCGCTCAGCCAACACACCGAGATCGAAGCCAAGAAGCACCATTTTGTTTTGATGCCGGTTCATTTGCATGACCACGAGGTTGTTGGTTTCGCCCATCCACATGATCCGCGGGATATAGTTGTCCCCGTCCACCTCAGTCAGCACGCTTTTTCGACCGGTTGCGACATCCACAACACGGATGCTAACCTTCGAGTTGATTTCTCCCGCCTTTGGGTATTTGAAGGTGTACGGATCTGGATACAACGTGCCGTACATGGGCATGCTGAATTCCCTCACCGCCGATTCGTCAAAGCGATAGAAAGCGATGTACTTCCCGTCTGGTGACCAAAAGAACCCGCGGTCCTTTCCAAACTCCTCTTCATACACCCAGTCAGATGCGCCGTTGATCACGTGATTCCAACTCCCGTCGTCTGTCAATTGAACATCCCGCCTGTTTGACCCGATGTTCACCACGTGCAAGTTGTTCTCTAGGACATAGGCGACCTTGTCACCCTCAGGAGAGAAAGTCGCCAAACGGATGGGTTTACCATCCAGACGAAGCGGATTCCCGCCCTTTGCACTGCCCAATTCATACACGTGGTAATCGGCAGTGTAACTGTGACGGTATATCGGCTCCTGATTGCTGCTGACGAGCATCTTCTTCTCATCTGCGGAAAACTGATAGCCTGCAATTCGGGTTTCACCATCCCCATAGACGACCGAACTCTTGGCGAGGGTGTCCACAGCTTGCCCAGTGGCATAGGCATACTTCACGACAGCATTGCCGTCTTCCGAACGCTCGAGGCTGGTGTAGTGAATCCCGTCAGCCATGGAACGGATTCCATAGACGCCTTCAGAACGGAACGTGCCGCTGTACCAGATTTTCTCATTGGACCACCGCTCAGTCGGAACAGTGCCCTTTTGTGCAGAGAGGAGGGTAGGCAGAAGGGCCAGCGCGGCCGCCGCGAATGCTATGCGCATGATGGTGAAAATTTTATGACCCCGACCCTTTGGGTCAGCCGTCGGGTCGGCAAATTACGGTCCGATGTCGTCGCATTCGAAATCCCCATCCTTTGGACCCTCTATGGCAGAGGCACTCCGCCTTGCCATCCCTGAGCTGCAGGTGGAATCCAGTCTTGAGTCCCGCACTTCCCACAGTCGGGACCACACCGAGGACCTGCAGTTCCTTCCCGAGGTGGTCACGTTTCCGCAAAGCACAGCCGCTGTATCGGCCATCCTGAAGTGGGCCCATGCGCACAATGTCCCGGTCACACCAGCAGGAGGGTGGACTGGGCTCAGCGGCGGTGCACTTCCTGTGCGCGGCGGCATCAGCTTGAGCACCAAGCGGCTGAACTCCATCGTGCGCATCGATGAGCTGAATCATCAATTGTTGGTCCAACCGGGGGCGATCGTGCAAGAGATGCAAGAGGCGGTTCAAGCCAAAGGGCTGTTTTATGCCGTCGACCCAGCCAGCCGCGGCACGTGCACTATCGGGGGCAACCTGGCAGAAAACAGCGGAGGCCCGCGCGCCGTGAAGTATGGGGTCACAAAGGACTGGGTCCTCAACCTTGAGGTGGTGCTCTCCGACGGCACCGTCATCAGGACCGGCGCGGACACCCTCAAAAACAGCACGGGATACAACCTCACCCAACTCATGGTGGGCTCGGAGGGCACCTTGGGCATCATCACAGAGGCGACCCTCAAACTGTTGCCGTGGCCGAAGTTCAACGCCCTGTTGCTCGTGCCTTTTGCCGACCCCGCCAAAGCATGTCAGGCTGTTGCGGGATTGTTCATGGACGGCAACCAACCCAGCGCACTCGAATTCATGGAGCGCGCCGCCATCGAGCTCGCCATGGACTTCACAGGCGACCGCCAATTGCCCTTGGCCTCAGACACCGAAGCCCACCTTCTCATCGAAGTCGACGCATTCCAAGAGGACCAAATCATGCCCCAACTAGAGCGCATCGTGGCGACACTGGACCAATTTGATGCTGGAGAACCCCTCATCGCCACCGACGAATCCGGAAAGAACCAATTGTGGAACCTGCGCAGAAAGGTGGGGGAGGCCGTCAAAGCACATTCGACATACAAAGAAGAAGACACGGTGGTGCCCCGGGGCCACCTTCCCGCCCTATTGAGCACGGTCAAGCGCATCGGAAAGGCGCACGGGTTCGACAGCATCTGCTACGGCCACGCCGGCGACGGGAACCTGCACGTCAACATCCTCAAAGGCAACATGTCCGACACGCGATGGAACGACACCTTGCCCGACGCCATCCGGGAACTGTTCAAAGAGGTCATCGCACTCGGCGGCACGTTGAGCGGAGAGCACGGCATTGGATGGGTCCAAAAGCCGTTCATGGACCTGCGGTTCAGCCCTTCCGAACTCGCTCTTCAACGCAGAATCAAGGACGCATTTGACCCTGTTCACATCCTGAACCCGGACAAAATCCTTCCCAACCCTCAGCAAGACGTTTCGGATTGACCTTATTTCGCCTCTTCAGAACCCATTGACCATGAATTTGCTGGAAGGAAAAAAAGGCATCGTATTCGGCGCACTCAACGACATGTCAATCGCCTGGAAAACGGCAGAAACGGTCCACCGGATGGGGGCCGAAATCGTCCTGACCAATGCCCCCGTTGCCATGCGCATGGGCGAAATCCACAAACTTGCCGAACAGTGCGGCAACGCGCCCGTCATTCCAGCTGACGCCACCAGCATGGAGGACCTTAAGGCCCTCTTTGAAGGTGCCATGGAGCACTTCGGAGGCAAAATCGACTTTGTCTTGCACTCCATCGGCATGTCGCCCAACGTCAGAAAGGGCAAACACTATACGGCGCTTAACTACAGCTTCCTGGACAAAACCTTTGACGTGAGCGCCATCAGCCTGCACAAAACGCTGCAGACCGCCATGGAACTCGACGCCATCAACGAATGGGGGAGTGTCGTGGGCTTGAGCTACATCGCCGCCCAACGCACATTCCCCGATTACGGAGACATGGCCGACGCCAAGAGTCTGCTGGAAAGCATCGCCCGGAGCTTTGGATACCACTACGGAACGAAAAAGAAGGTCCGCATCAACACCATCAGCCAAAGCCCAACGGTCACCACTGCCGGAAGCGGGGTCAAGGGCTTCGACGAATTCATCGCTTACAGCGAAGCCATGAGCCCACTTGGCAATGCGACAGGCCAAGCGTGTGCAGACTATTGCGCCACACTCTTCAGCGACCTCACCCGCTACGTGACCATGCAGAACCTGTTCCATGACGGCGGGTTCTCCAACACGGGCGTGAGCATGGAGGTCATCTCCAAGTTTGCCAAAGACGAGGGTTGATTGGGGTTTGCGTCGTATTTTTTATACGCAAATCGCAACCATCCGATCCCAAATGCGTAGGGTGGTGACCAATCGGCTCTCGCCATGCAGATTCTGAAATTCGGAGGCTCATCTGTGGCCAATCCAGACCGCATACGCGCATGCGGTCGCGTCCTTGCGCATAAACGCCAGACGGGCGGCTACCGTGCCATGATCGTCTGCTCCGCACTCGGCGGCATCACCGATGCCCTCGGCAACGCCGGCCAACTGGCCCAAGCCGGTGATGGAGCCTACAGAAATGTCGCGCGTGAAGTCCACGATCGGCACATCCAGTGCGCCCTCGACCTGCTTGACAGCACGACCTATGCTACCATCGAGGCAGAGCTGAAGGAGCGCCTGAGCCATTTAGATGACCTCCTCTATGGCATCTACTTGCTTCGCGAAGCCAGCGCCCGGACCCTCGACGAATTGATGGGGCTGGGAGAACGGCTGTCCGTGCCCATCCTTTGGGGACATTGTACCGACCTCGGCTTTGCCCCCCAACGCCTCGACGCACTCGAATTGATGCGAACCGATGACCGCCACGGCGCGGCCCGACTCGACGTCAATGCGTCGCGAGCGCACTTCGGCCAAGCCGGTTTTGACAAAGGGGACCTGTTTCTCATGGAGGGGTTCATCGGCAGAACGTCCGAAGGAATCCCCACCACGCTGGGCAGGGGAGGCAGCGACCTGAGTGCGGCCTATGCCGCCTGCTTTCTCAATGCATCTGTTCTCGAAAAATGGACCGACGTCGCGGGCATGATGACCGCAGACCCGCGCTTGGTGCCCTCGGCCCGCGTCATCGACGAATTGAGCTACGCAGAGGCCATGGAGCTCTGCCACTTCGGAGCCAAGGTGGTGTTTCCGCCCACCGTCGCCCAGCTCTCCGAGCAGGACATCCCCATGCACGTGCGGCTCACGGATGATCCCGAAAGCACCGGCACGCAAATTCTGCCCCCCAACAAACACTCCGTCGCCCCCTTGTCTAACCGGGGTGTGGCCGGACTCAGCACACTAAAGAACATCACCCTCATCACGGTAAGCGGTGGAGGTATGGTCGGCGTTCCTGGCTTCTCTCGACGCCTGTTTACCGCGCTTTCCCTCGCAGAGGTCAATGTCGTGTTAGTGTCACAAGGGTCAAGCGAACACGCCATCAGCATTGCGGTGTCAGACGGTGACGCGAAAGGAGCCGAAGCCGCCCTCAATCAAGAATTCGGTTCAGACCAGAAGCTCGGCCGCATCGGCCCACTGGTCATTGAGTCCGGCTTTGCCATCGTGGCGTTGGTCGGAGACGGCATGCGCCAACAGAGCGGCATTGCCGGTCGCGCCTTCGGAACGCTGGGGAGAAACGGCGTGAGCATTCGCGCCATCAGCCAAGGTTCCACCGAGCGCAACATCTCCATCGTCATCGACGCCAAGCACGAGCGCAAGGCACTCCAAGCCATGCACCAGGCCTTCTTCGAAACGGAAGTCAAGGCCTTGCACATTTTCTGTCTGGGGGTGGGCAATGTCGGCGGCACCATGATCGATCAAGTGCTCCAGCAGCGAGACGAACTCAGGGCTGTGCGCCGTTTGGATCTGCGCATCATGGGACTGGCCAACAGCAGAAAAATGCTGCTGACCGACACGGGAATTTCCGGGGACTGGAAGGCCCAACTCGCCGAATCCCAAGCGGACAGTTCACCTGAAGCGTTTGTTCAGGCAATCGCAGAGATGGATTTGGAGAACAGCGTCTTGGTTGACAACACTGCGAGCGCTGATGCAGCGGAAGTCTACGAGCAGGCCCTGGCCCACAGCATCGCCGTGGTGGCCTCAAACAAGGTGGCCGCCAGCGACGCTCAAGAACGCTACGTCGGACTCAAGCAGCTCGCCCTGCGCGCGGGTGTCGAGTTCCGATTCGAGACCAATGTGGGCGCTGGACTCCCCCTCATCGACACCATCCAGCACCTGGTGCAAAGTGGCGACCGAATCCACAAAGTGGAGGGCATGTTCAGCGGCACACTCAACTATGTCTTCTCCAATTTCAATGGGGACATCACATTCAAAAAGGTCATCGAAGACGCCCGCGCAGCAGGATTGACCGAGCCCGATCCACGGACCGACCTGAGCGGGGTGGACGTGCAGCGCAAAATCCTCATCCTTGCCCGAGAGGCGGGGTACACGATCGAAATGGCTGACGTGGAGGGCAAGGGGTTCCTTCTGGACAGCCAAATGGAGGGCAGCATCAACAATTTCATGGACAGCCTGCCCCAAATCGAGGAGGCCATGCAAGAGAAATGGAGGGCAGCTGACGCACAGGGCGAACGCCTCAAATACGTCGGCTCCTTTGACGCAAAGACAGGCAAGGCCTCCACGGGGCTAACCACGGTACCTGCCGACCATCCGTTCTTCAACATCGAAGGCACAGACAACATCGTCCTGCTGACCACGGACCGCTATGCCGAGCGCCCGCTCATTATTCAAGGCGCTGGTGCCGGCGCAGCCGTCACCGCCATGGGGGTCTTCGGCGACCTGATTCGCATCGCCTCCAGTCGTTAACGCCATCCACACCATGACACCACGCGAGCACATCTCCGTCGCAGCCCCTGCCACAGTGGCCAACCTCACGGTGGGCTTTGACTGTTTGGGACTTGCACTGGAACGCCCGCTGGAACGGCTGGACCTGAAACGCACGGACACGCCGGGCGTGGTGATCCGAGACATCTTCGGCGCAGACCTGCCAAAGGAAGTGGAGCAGAACGTCAGTGGCATGGCCGCACAAAGTGTCCTGAACACCCTTGGCGTGGAGTGGGGGGTGGAGCTCACCATCCACAAGGCGGTCCTGCCCGGCAGCGGCATCGGCTCAAGCGCAGCCTCTGCAGCCTCAGCAGCGTTTGGCGTCGCCGCATTGGCTGGCGCAGAACTTCAGCCCCACGAGATCCTGCCGATGGCACTCGACGGCGAGCAGGTCGCCAGCGGCGCCCGCCACGCAGACAACGTGGCACCCGCACTGTTCGGCGGGCTCTGCCTCTGCACCCCGGATGGGCGCATCGACCACCTGCCCGCACCCGATTGGCACCTCACTGTCGTCCACCCCCAAACCGTCATCAAGACGGCCGAAGCGCGCGATGTCCTTCCAGAATCCATCGCCTTGAAGCACGCCTTGGACCAAATGGCCCAACTCGGCCACTTCGTCCACTGCTGCCACACCGGCGACGCCATGGACGCGGCCTTTGCATTGAAAGACGTCCTTGCTGAACCCCACCGCATCCCCATTCAACCGCATTTCATCGAGGTCCAACACGCCGCCATGGAAGCCGGCGCCAAGGCAGGGGGCATCAGCGGAAGCGGCCCGTCCAGCTATTGGATCAGCTTCGACAACACCACTGCCATGGCCATCGGACAGGCCATCTCCAAGGTCTTCCTCCAACAGGGGATGGACCACCACGTTCACGTGGGCCGCATTGCCTCCCAAGGCGCCCACATCATTGAAGTCTGACCGCCATGCAGTTCCATAGCACCAACAACAAGAGCGAGACGGCAGCCTTCCACGAAGCCATCCTGCGCGGCCTCCCGCCGGACAATGGCCTCTACTTCCCGGGTCACATCCCCACGCTCCCGCTGGAAACATGGATGGGCGATGAAGACACGCAGCCCCATCACCTCGCCACAGAGATCATTTGGCCCTACGCCCAAGGCTCAATGGAACGCACCGACCTCGAGCGCATCTGCGCCGAGGCCATCAACTTCCCATTCCCACTCGTCGAAACCGACGAAAGGCGCTACGCCCTCGAACTCTTTCACGGCC
>CAXHAW010000072.1:0-7521 GCA_964014525.1 uncultured bacterium | reverse complement strand
GTTCTGGAGCCAGCAAATGGTGCTCTCGAACAAAGACAAGGTCGCTGCGCTGAGCGTGCTGCGTGCATCAGGAGCAAATGCAGGGCATGCCGCAATAGGGTTGGCGTTGTACGCCCGACATTTTCTTAAGAAGCATTTGGGTAGCCCAAGTTGAATGCCCTTTGAATCATAAGGCAAGAGAGGCTTGTTTTTCCGTCCTGATCAGGGAAGCATCCGGTGATTGATGTCGGTGTCTTTTTTAATTAGGATGTCGGGTTTGGCAGCGCGCCGCACACCTCCTCCATCGTGGTGTTGGATGCCGCTTCCACATGGGCAAGTTGTTGCCAAATCTCCGACCCCCAGAATGGGACATGCGAGCGCCTCTTCCATTTCAAGTCCCAACCCATCCGGTGAAGGTGACGGAAGAGCTTCCCCAATTTTGATGTGGGCGCTGCTCGGGAAGCCAGAAGAAGAAGGCCTTGCATTGTGGTGTGCTCAACATGGGTCAATGATTTCACCCTTGAATTGGACCTGGGCAAGGTGACGGAAGGCTGCGCGCCCCAGAAGGCTTGAAGGGTTGCAGGCTCCATGTTGTCGGGAAACCGCTGCCAAACCACATCTGATCCAAATGCATCTGTAAGCGTCGTTTTTAGCTCTGGATATCTCCAGATTCCAAACAAGTCGGATGACCGCACAAGGGATGGAATGTCCTCTTTTGGTCCAAACAAATGAGACAACTCCACATAGTAAGAGAACAGGCCCGATCTAAATTCCCGGAGTGCAACAACGGCCAACGTCTTTTTTCCCTCGACCACTTTTGCAAGGCGTTCTATTTTCTCCTTGTATGAGACGGACGTGGCTTCTCCTCTCTGGGCGCCGTGAAATTGTCCGATAAGGATTTCTTCCTCGCTGATGAGAACCGGAAGCCCTTGCTTGATCTCCTCATCGAGGATGCGGCGCGCATCTTCGAGTCGACCCTTGCCGAAAACGACGAAGGACTTCAGGGCGTTGTAGGAAGCTGAACCGTTGAATTGACGGGGCTGTAGAACCCCGATATAGTTCACAGCGTCCAAGTGGGGGAAAAGGTACTGCTGCAGTGTTGTTGTCCCGGTCTTGGGCAACCCGAGATGCAGGATGACGTCATATTCACTAGGTAACATCGGTGCGAATTTAACCCAGCACATTGGGGGACTTGGTCGGCTGGCGGCATCTCCAATTTTGGCGACGCATAAACTTCGCTTGGCGCTGATGGGTCTGCCGCGCGGAGGGTGATGAATTCAGGCTTTAGCTTGCACACATGCAGAAGAACATCATGTTGCTGGGCTCTGGGGAGCTCGGAAAAGAGGTTGTCATCGCGTTGCAGCGACTCGGGCAGCACGTCATCGCGGTCGACGCGTATCCGGGAGCCCCTGCGATGCAGGTGGCCGACGAATTTGAGGTGATTCAAATGTTGGACGGCGAGGCGTTGGATGCCATTGTGGCAAAACACCGTCCTGACATCATCGTGCCGGAGGTCGAGTCCATCCGCACCGAGCGTTTTTACGATTACGAAAAGCAAGGCATTCAAGTGGTGCCATCCGCCAAGGCGGCTCACTTCACCATGAACCGGAGGGCCATACGGGACTTGGCTGCGCAGGACCTCGGGTTGAAAACGGCGCCATACCGCTACGCCACTTCTCTGGCGGAACTTCGGGAAGGTGCGGGGGCCGTGGGTTTTCCATGCGTGGTCAAGCCGCTGATGTCCAGTTCAGGGAAGGGACAATCCGTCATTCGGGAGGAAGCCGACATCGAGTCAGCCTGGACGTTTGCGTTGAATGGATCACGCGGTGACCTAGCGGAAATCATCGTGGAGGCCTTCATTGAGTTTGACTACGAAATCACACTGTTGACCCTAACCCAAGCCCAGGGAGACACCTTGTTTTGCGCCCCCATCGGACACCGGCAGGAGCGGGGAGATTACCAAGAGAGCTGGCAGCCTGCCGTCATGGAGCCTGAGCTCCTCTCTGAAGCACAGGATATGGCGTCATCGGTGACTGCCGCATTGGGGGGTCAGGGCATCTGGGGTGTGGAGTTTTTCATTCAGAGTCCACGCAATGGTCATCCGGGGATGGTGTACTTCTCCGAGCTTTCCCCACGTCCTCATGACACGGGCATGGTGACCCTCGCAGGGACCCAGAATTTCTCCGAGTTCGAGTTGCATGCTCGGGCGGTACTTGGACTTCCCGTCTCCGAGATTGTTCAGTTCAAGCCGGGTGCAAGCGCTGTGGTTCTCGCCCCCGAGTCCTTGGTAGGCAGTGCCGGAGCGGCACCGCTTATCACCGGTTTGGCTGAAGCTGCTGCAGCACCCGACTCCGATTTCCGTGTGTTTGGAAAACCCACCGTTCGGCCTTTCCGTCGAATGGCTGTTGCTGTTACGTCTGGCGCCCCCGGCGATGACGTTGTCGCCCTCGTGGACCGCGCCAAGGCAATCGCAGAACTGATTCACATCGACGCACAACACTAAACAGTGAGCAGATTTTCAAAGCCCCTTTGTCTCGTTGGGGTTGCCTTGACCTTGACGGGGGTGACACTCAAGCTGAACCACCTCGCCGGGGCACACACCATCACCAACTGCGGTGTGGTGTTGCTTGTTTTAGGGTTGGTGCTTTGGGCGTTCAGGCTTCTGCAAAAAACGGCTTGAGGCCAATCGGCCCCTGAGGCTTCGCATGCCGAGGAGCGCGGCTTACAGCCTGTGCCCTTTGTCAGTGTTCCGGGAAAAATGGACCAGGGGGTCAATTCTCCTTGCGCCGTCGAAGGCTGAGGCGATTCTTGATTCGGTTGACCTTGTCTTTGGACACGACCCCTCTGGCCACCAGGGCAAACAGAACGAGCCACATCAATCCCTTGATCAGGAAAAACAGGAATCCGGCCAAACCGAACGCTTTCAATGTATCCATCATACCAGTATGCAAAGATGATGCAAGCGGTCAGATGTGATCGGATTGTTCGACGGTCCGATTCGATTGCACACCGCCCGTGTGGTGGATGTCCTGCGGTTCGAACAAGAGAATCCAAACTTCTTCGTCTGTCACGGGCCGATGCTCGACTCCCTTGGGCACCACAATGATCTCTCCTGGTCCAACGGCCACTTTTCGATCGCGGAATTCCATGGTCATGCGGCCCCGGATCACGTGGAACAGTTCGTCTTGGTCATCGTGGGCGTGCCACAAGAATTCGCCTTGGATCTTGGCCAGCTTCACATCTTGACGATTGAGTTGGGCGATGATCTTCGGGGTCCATTGTTCGTTGAACAATCCAAATTTCTCGGTGAGCGAAATGGCGCGCATGACCTCAAGGTAGTGCCTCTGCGTCAGCATATTTTCGCGCCATGAATTCATTTCGTGACACTGCGGTAAAGGCCGCCATCGAGGCGGGCCGGGCCATTCTTGAGATTTACCACAGCGGTGACTTCGACGTGACCGTCAAAGGCGATGATTCCCCACTCACCCGTGCAGACCTTGCGTCCCATGAGGTCATCATGGAACACCTCGCCCCCCTCGGTATTCCGGTGCTGTCGGAGGAGGGGAGGGACATGCCCTTCAGTGAGCGCAAGGGGTGGTCTGAGTTGTGGATTGTAGACCCGATTGACGGGACCAAGGAATTCATCAAGCGCAATGGAGAATTCACAGTCAACATTGCCCTGGCCCGAGACGGCGTGCCCGTGCTGGGCGTCATTTATGTCCCCGTTTCCGGGGCGCTCTATGTCGGTGTTCAGAAAGAAGGTGCGCAAAAGGCCATGTGCCCTGCAGACACCACTTTGGACTTGAGCACTGTCCTCAGCGGTGCGGATTCACTCCCCTTGCCAAAAGGAGACCGCCCCTTCACCGCGGTGGCCAGCCGGTCTCACCTCTCGCCTGAAACCGAGGCCTTCATCGAAGGCCTAAAGCAGAAACATGGAGAAGTGGCAACCATTTCAAAAGGGTCTTCCCTCAAGCTGTGCATGGTGGCCGAAGGCCAAGCAGACTGCTACCCGCGCTTTGCACCGACCATGGAATGGGACACGGCAGCGGGCCAAGCCATCTGCATGGCGGCGGGTTTCGACGTGATTGACCAGGACACAGGCAAGACGATGCGTTACAACCGGGAGCAGCTGCTCAATGCTTGGTTTCTGGTCCAGTAAAGCAACAGGTCTGGCCCCACTATTTCCCCGAAAAAGACAAGGCCGCCCCGAGGGACGGCCTTGCAAAAATTATGTTTGCCCTTAATCAGTGCTTGAGCACGGACTTCACGGCACGCTGACCATCTGATTCGATGACCAAGTAAAACAGACCGGACTCCAAACTGGAGAGGTCAATGGTATTGGTGGGATTTGTCGTCTCGATGCGAGTTCGGCCTTGGGCGTCAACGACTTGCAGTCGATCGACTTGAACCCCATGCCAACGGATGGCATCCACAGTAGGGTTGGGATACACGTTGAAGAGCTCGGTAAGTTCAACCTGTTCCACACCGGAGGGAAGGCTGAGCACGGCGTCGATGACATGGACCACTCCGTTGTCGGCGACGAGGTCAGCCATGATCACGTTTGCGTCATTGACCATCACACCCGCGTTGGTACTGATTTCAACGTCGCCCCCTTGTAGGGTCGTGAGCAATTGTCCATCACTGAGGTCAGTGCTGAGCGCTGCAGCTCCCACCACGTGATACTTGAGGATGTCTCCAAGGCCTTCTAGGGCAAGCAGCTCATCGGCAGTAATGTCAAGAGCGGCCACAAGGGCTCCAATGGCTGCATCGGTTGGGGCAAACACAGTGAAGGGGCCTTCAGCGGACAGGGCGTCCACAAGTCCAGCGGCGCCCACTGCGAGCTCGAGCAGGTTGTGGTCTGGGCTATTGACGATGATGTCCACGACGGTGGATGGGGTTGGCGCTGGTGGGTTGAGCACCACGTCGATGACGTGAACCACACCATTGTCAGCAACGAGATCAGCCACAATGACGGTGGCATCGTTGATCATCACGGTTGTGCCCATGATGGACACGGTCACATCTTCGCCATTAACCGTAGTGATGGTTTGGCCATCACTGAGGTCACTGCTCGGTACATTGCCATTGGCGACGTGGTAGGTCAAAATCTCTGTCAGTGCCTCATTGTTGGTCAACAGATCGAGCAGAACGAAAGGTGGGATGGCATCGAATGCGGCATCAACTGGAGCAAAGACGGTAAATGGGCCTTCTCCGGCGAGCACTTCGTCAAGGCCGGTGCTGTCGAGAACTGAGTTGAGCACAAAGTGATCAGTGCTGCCTGCAATGATGTCAGCGACCGTGTTGGTCTCCACATCAGCAGGAGGAAGGAGAACAGCGTCAATGACGTGCACCACACCATTGTCAGCCGTGAGATCCGCACTAATGACCGTGGCCACGCCATTGATCATGACGGTGCTGTCCATCACGGTCACTGTGGCCTCGTCACCATTCAGCATGGTCACCGTTTGTTCAGCCACCAAACTTGTGCTCAGCACCTCAGCCCCGAGGGCATGGTACAACAAGATGTCCGCCAAATCACCTGTGGGATCGGCTAGCAGTGTTTCGACTGTGCCTTCAGGAAGGGCTTCAAACGCTGCGTCCGTTGGCGCAAACAAGGTGAATGGACCATCGCCGGAAAGGTCATCGGCGAGCTCTGCGGCCACAACAGCTGCTTCGAGGGTGTTGTGGTCGTCACTTCCCACCACGATATCGACAACCGTGGTTTGGGCATTCAGGAAAAGCCCCAAAAAGAGAAAGGGCAATAAAAGGGTATGCTTTAGCATGTTTCGGGATTAGATGATTCAGAAGAGGGAACAGGGTACAATTCCGAATGTTCAACCCCGCGGTATTTAAATTCCTTTTTAACGCACCACGAAGCGAACGGCCCTTTCGCCTTCCAAGTCGATGAAGTAAACACCAGCGGGCCAATCGGCCACTGAGAAGTCCAATCCGATGGGGGTGGTCAGTGCAGACCTGACTTCACGTCCTCCCATGTCCCGAACCGTGACCGTTGTGCCAGGAGCAGCATCCTCCCAGCGGAGATACAGCACGTCCCCCGTGGGGTTTGGAAAAACGGTGAAAGGAATGTCCTCTTCCACGGTCACAGATTGGATGATCCCCAAGCCAATCAACATGCCACGAAATTCTTGGTGATAGAGGTTCGCCACGCGGGCATCGTGCACAATCACAGTGTTTTCGTCGTTGACGTTTTCGGCAGACGATGACCAATTGTGGGAGCCGGTGATGACGACAGGGTCCGAACCAGGGCTGGCGTGGTCGACGATTGCATACTTGTGGTGCAGGTCCGGACTCACGTTGTGCGCATACACTTGGACACCTGAGGAGAGGAGGTTGTCGTATTCACTTCCTGTCGTGTTAATCTGTTCGATTGCGCCAATGGGGTTGACAAAGAAGCTCTGACCGAGGTCGGCAATGGCTTCTCCGAGGTCGTCTCGTGTCATGACAAGCAGTGCGAATTCAAACTCGGAATCGGCGGCCTCAATCTCACCCTTAATGGCATTGGTTGTTCCGTCGGTTGGTGAAAAGTACAGTTCCACTGGACTGTCTCCGATGATGAAGTCAACCGGGGTGTTCCATGTTTTGTCCGATCCGAATTTGGCGTTGGACACATCGGGTGTGGGGCCATTTGATCCCCACATCTCCTCGAACTCGATGGTGTAAGCGCGCGCCAAACTTTGGTCTTCGAACACGATCACGTTGTTGAGGTCTTGCACCATGTTCCCTGTGGTCAGGTTGGTGGATCCGGTGAGGACGAAGGCGGATTCTGTATACCCCGCATCTCCGATAATGAACTTGTTGTGCATTCCACTGCCCTCACCATCGGTTCTGGCTATCGTGGGAATCTCATCGGTCAGCGCGCCAAGCCCGGTATTGGCATTTTGCCCTTCGTAGATCCAACGGATTTGAGTGCCATTGGCTGCGGCGTCATTGATTGCTGCGATGATGGTTTGGTCGTTCAAGTTGTAGGCTGCAACATCCAAGGTGTGTTGTGCAGACAGAATCCAAGTCGCCACCGTGTCGTTCAGGTCCGTGCCCAATGACATGGCGACCTCTTCAGTGGCAGCCGATGCATCCACCGCGCCGTTGAAATACACGTAAATATTCCCAGAGGATCCGGATACCGTGGCGTAAGGCCTGATGGGCGAAACGGCACTTTCTCCGTCAGGAAGGGTGGAGATGGCACGTGCGTAGTAGATCCGACCGGACTCCAGTCCCGTGAGGTCCACAGTGTGATCCGTTGCACCCGAGGCGCCTGTTATTGTGGAGCCCAATGCTTCACTGAGGCCGTATTCGATCACGCCATCAGAGGCCAGGTCGGTTGTCCAAGACAGCGTGAAGCTGGTCGTGGTCATGTCGGATTGGATCACGGGAGACGTGTAGCAGATGCCCGAGGCTGGAATCAAGTCCACCGGCCCACGGGGGAGGAGCTGGTAACCGCCAAAACCGTCAAAGGAGAATTGGGACACGATGCCGAAACTGTCTCTTATACACATCTGACGCTGCCGACGATCCTACCTGTGT
>CAXHAW010000071.1:0-7538 GCA_964014525.1 uncultured bacterium | reverse complement strand
GATTCCGTGAAGTCTCGTGGGCTCGGAGATGTGTATAAGAGACAGGGAGAATGGCCTCTCGGCAGTGTTGATCTGGATTCTCGGCGAGGCTTAGCTCGTCTCCTTCATTCCGGAATGCCAATGAGTCTGCTCCAGTGGAACCCTGCCGAAAGCGAAGTTGGGGCCAAGGGAGGAGTTCTCTTCCTCCGCGCTACCTTCACATCAGAAAGTACTTCGCCATGTGGATGGAAAAGGAAAACCGGCTCGTTAGGGAATTTCGCTTCAAGGATTTCCAAGAGGCCTTCACGTTCATGACGCGTGTGGCCTTCCTCGCTGAGCAGCAAGGGCATCATCCTGTTTTTCACAATGAATTCAGCTATGTGCGCATTGAATTGAACACCCATGATGCAGGTGACGTCGTGACTGAACGGGATCAGAAGCTGGCTGATGCAATTGACCAACTTTTACAGTAACCAGCTGTCCCGACGGTAAAGTAGCCCAACGAAAAAGGCCCTCTCTGGAGGGCCTTTTTTCGTCTGGATGGAATTGAATCAATTCGCGGCTTCCTCTGCTGGCGCAGGGGTCACATTTGCTGAAATGGTCAACCGGGTTGGTTCTGGGCCTGTGTTCGCGTTGATGGTCACCGTTTTGGTCTGCTTATTCTTCTTCCCTTTGGAATTGAACTTGACCTCGATGTCACCAGTCGCACCAGGAGCGATGGGCTCTTTGGGGCATTGGGGGACGGTGCATCCACATGAGCCCTTGCACCGGCTCAGAATCAGAGGCTCGTCACCGGTATTGGTGAATTTGAAAGTGTGGGTGACCACATCGCCCTCGTCAATGGTGCCGAAATCATGGCTGTTTTCTGCAAAAGTGATGGATGTTGTTGGGCCAGCTGGTTCTGTTGGTTCAGCGGTTTTGGCCGCGTCACGTGCGGGGTCCATTTTTTTGTCCGCATCGCCAGCATTTTCTTGGGAAGCTGTTTCGGAATTGGACACTTCGGTGGAATCCGTAGTGGTGGCGTCTTCAGGGGTTCCGGCACAGGCGACCAGAAGCAGAGGGAGAGCAAACAGGGAAAGGGAACGTGCGATGTTCATGGGTCTTATTCGTTGGGGCGAAATTAATTCAGGACAAGGACTGACGGGCACTTGAAAACTGGGTTGTTCCTCTATGGGCGTGAATTACGGGCGAACCTTCATCGGTGGTTCATTCCACTTTTCCTGTAGGTCCCGTCGTTGAGCACATCAATGCCCCGATTGAAGATGGGATTGATGGGATTGAACACCTCATAGAATGCAGTCGTGTCGAACAGGGTTCGCGCTAAAATCGCTTTCAATCGCAATTCGATAGCGCGCAGGCTGGTGTTCCAATCGTCCTCAACAAAGGAGACATCTTCGGATTCTCCCAATGCAATGAGGCCCTCAAGAAGTTCCTTGTTTAGGGGGGTGACGTTCACGAACTCGTCGCGGTCGCTGTGCTCTCGCTCGAGGCGCTCACGGTTTGCATCGACATATTCAAGAACCGCCCTATTGAACAGGCCCTTGCGAAGCAGGTCAGTGAAGTAGACGCTGTTCATGCTGGTGTCAATTGGCACAAAGACGTCCGGCAGAATCCCGCCTCCGCCGTACACCGTTCTTCCGAGTTGGAGCGTCTCGTAGCGAAGGCTGTCCGGCAGGTCAAGGCTATCCAGCGACATCAGCTCGCCCTTTTCAAACCGCTCGTACTTTTCTCTTCTGTACGCGTCAACGCCATCCTCATAGGGCTTCTGTATGCACCTGCCGGATGGTGTAAAGTACTGTTGGACAGTAAGGCGCACCGCACTGCCATCAGGAAGCCTCACAGGGCGCTGAACGAGGCCCTTTCCAAAGGTTCTGCGGCCCACGATCATGCCTCGGTCCCAATCTTGGACAGCACCACTGACAATTTCACTCGCACTCGCACTCGATTCGTCGACGAGGACCACGAGCCGCCCTTTTTCGAATCGGCCCTCTGTATCTGAGACCCGGTCCTCTCGGGGAAAGGAGCGACCGTCGGTATAGACAATCAGCCTGTCGTCAGAGAGGAACTCATCGCCCATGGCTATCGCCGTATTGAGCATGCCTCCTCCATTTCCTTGCAGGTCGAGCACCAGATCCTTCATGCCTTCACCTTGAAGCTTGTCCAAAGCGTCGTGAAGCTCCTTCATCGTTTCCTTTGAAAATCGGTTGACTTTTATGTAACCAATGCGGTCATCCACCATGTAGCTGGCGTCGACGGAGAAGATGGGAATCTTGTCTCGTTCTATGTCGAAGTGGATGAGGTCTTTGGCCTTCCCCCTGCGAATTCCCACGTCGACATGGGTGCCTTTGGCCCCCTTCAGACGGTCCATAACCCCTTTGTTTCTGATGCCGACTCCGGCGACAACCTCACCGTCGACTTCCACGATGCGATCACCAGAAATGATGCCCAGTCGTTCACTGGGGCCACCGGAAATGGTCGACACCACCATGATGGTGTCTTTCATGATGTTGAAGCGAACACCGATCCCCTCAAATTTTCCATTGAGCGGCTCATCAGCTTGCTGCAAATCCTCTGCAGGGATGTAAACGGAGTGTGGGTCGAGCTCTTCGAGCATTCCGCGAATGGCGGTTTCCACCAGGCCGTCAAGGTCGACACTGTCTACATACATGCGGTTCATATAGTAGAGGAGGGTGTTGAACTTCTCGCCTTGCTCCTGCACCGATTCTTGCCCTTGCATCGCCGCCGGAGACAGGACGAGCAAGGTGAGAACCAGCGTGGACATCAGACAGAAAATGTGTCGAAGGTGGGTCATGCTCGAAAGATACGGGGGCACATCATCCTCTCGCCCCGGCTCGGGCGTCCGAATTCCCAAAAAAAGGGTGCAGAGGCGCATTACCTTGCAGTCCTTATCCGATTGAATCGTGGAATCACCTGCAAGTTTCATGAAAACCGCCATCCGTTTCGACCTGCTGGTCGCCCTCTCCTTGTTTGTGTCCTCGGCAATTTCTGCCCAGACTGACTTCCGCCCTTGTCCACAGAGCCTCATGGGTTTTAGTGGAGTCGCAATGGAACTGCCGGCCCTCGATGTAGAAGCCGCATGGGAGCGAGCTGATCGGGAGGCGTCCCAATTGGGCAAGCACCTGTATGGAATTGTACAGGAACAGGCAATGGATTTGTCCCCTGCACAAGGAATAGACATCCATGTGGTGTCCGTTCACGTGGACGGTGCGTCGGGTTTGGCCCTGCATTTTGACCAGTTTCATTTGCCTGTTGGTGCTGAGATGTGGGTGACCGATGCCAAGGGGTTGTGGCAAGAAGGACCGTATGATTTCCGAGACAATGACGCGCACGGCCGTCTGGCCACGGGCGATGTCCCTGGTGAATGTGCGGTGATTCGGCTTCGCATACCTCAGGGGCTGTCCTCGGATGTTCGGCTTCACATCGAAGGGGCAGCGGCTTTGTTTCGCGATGTTGAGGGAGCCAGGGGAGGAAGCGGCCCTTGTGAAGTGGATGTAGCCTGCCCGGAGATTCAGGGTTGGGAGTGTCAACGAGATGCGACAGTTCGCCTGTCCATCATTGAAAATGGAGGGTCTTATCTGTGTTCTGGGGCCATGGTCAATACGACTGCTCTGGACTGTCGCCAATACATGCTGACCGCCCTTCATTGTGCCAGTGATGTAGACGATGATGAGTTTGCCTTGCTCAAGGTTTACTATAACTACGAGCGCCCGGAGTGCGGGGAGGGCAATGGCTTGCTGAACCGCAGAAGAACAGGGGTCATTCGTCTCGCAGATTCAGATGATGTTCAGGGAAACAATTTTCAGGGTTCAGATTTCCTGCTCGTGGAGGTAGAGGACGCCATACCGAGCAGTTGGGATGTTTACTACGCTGGGTGGGATGCCAGTGGCTCCGGTTCGGGCGAAGGCGTGGGCATTCACCACCCATCTGGTGACGTCAAAAAAATCAGCACGTATACGCAGAACACCTCCAGCATCAGTCTTGGAGACTTCGGCTCGCATTGGCGTGTCTATTGGATAGAGACCGTGACCGACCATGGTGTGACTGAAGGGGGCTCTTCTGGCTCGCACCTGTTTAATGAGGAGGGGCTTTCCATTGGAACTCTGTCTGCCGGTCTTTCGGCCTGTTCCAATGGTGGAGCGGGAAATGGCACTGGGCCCAATCAGCCGGATTACTATGGCAAGATGTCATTCCACTGGGATGACAACCCCAATCCGGCTGACGAGAAGCTGGAGTTGTGGCTGGACCCACAAAACACAGGTCAGACCGCATTGCATGGGGCTTATCCGGATTTTGATTCCGCTGCTCCGTGCGGTCCCGATCAGGCGTGCGAAGACATTGCCGATGTTGCTCAGCTCGAGGTGGCGCGGGAGCTCAAGGTTTTACCGAATCCCGCGTCAGACCAACTTCACTTTCGGCTGCCCGCTCAGGATTGGACCGATGCAGCCACCATCACCGTACACGATGCCGTTGGGCGCATCTTGGCGTCTGAAAAGTGGTGGGGCGGAGCGGCAGTGCTCGATGTGTCTGGTTTCCCCCGTGGTTGGATTCTCGTGTCTGTGACCTTGTCTGATGGATCACAGACGACACACCGCGTGGTCTTGGACTGAGCGCCTCATCGAATCCAGACCAAATCCGCGAGTTCAACTCGGGTTCGGAAGTCACCAAAGGCAACGGTTGCCCGTTTGCCCTTGATGTCGAGCACTTCTCCACGCTGTCGCCCCTCACGCAGCCGGACTGTGCTGCCGACTTCAATTCGGTCTAGGTTCTGGCGGTTTCGCGCAGATTTTCGTTTGCCCTCTTTGGTCGCCTTTTTTCGGGCCGCAGCTTCTGCTTTCTCCGCTTTTTTAGTGGCCTCGACAGAAAGGTATTTCCTAAGGTCTTCTAGCAATCCTTTGTTGGCTTGCCCTGTTTTGAATCGGTCAATGAATTGCTGCAGTTTCCGTCCGCGAAGCAACGCTGCATTCTGATCCTGTCCGACCTGTTGGACGGCGTCCTGCCGTTCATCGAGGCGGGCGGCCCTTCGCTCATAGTCTCGTTTAGCCTCTTCGGCTTCGTGTTCGGCTTTGAGCTTCCTGTCCACCATGCGGGTATGACGAGACTTCTCTTTTTGTAACCCTGCGATGAGTCCGTCCAGCTTCACTTTCCGGGGATCGAGCTTGTCCTTGGCACGGCGGATGATTCCCTTGTCAATCCCATTTAGTTCGGCCACTTCGAACGTAAAGGAGCTGCCTGGTTGGCCGAGATCCAGCAGGTATGTGGGGGACAGTGTCTCCCCGTCAAACAGCATGCTTCCATTGACCGCTTCTGGCATAGAGGTCGCGCGGGTTTTGATGTTGGCGTAGTGGGTTGTGATCACACCGAACACCTTCTTTTTGTAGAGTTCTTCAAAGAAGACTTCGGCCAGCGCGCCGCCGAGTTCAGGGTCACTGCCCGTTCCGAATTCATCGAGCAGCAGGAGTGTGTTTTTGCAAGCATCAGCAAGAAACCCCTTCATGCGCTTGAGTCGGTAGCTGTATGTGGAGAGTTGGTTTTCTATGCTCTGGTTGTCTCCGATATCGGTCAAGATTTGTTTGAACAACCCCATGGCGCTATTGGGGTGAACGGGGACGAGCAATCCGCTTTGGGCCATGGCCTGAATCAGCCCCACCATTTTCAGAGTGATGGACTTTCCACCGGCATTGGGGCCGCTGATGACCAACATCCTTTGTGAGGGAAGAAGGGTCAGATTTTGGGATTGAATCGGCAGGCCCTTGTTTCGGTGGGTGAGGAGAAGCAGTGGGTGGTGAGCCTTGAGCAGTTCAATTCGAAGTTCCTTGACAATGTGCGGTTTCACACCGTCCATGTCTAGGGCGAGCTTGACCTTGGCCTGCAGAAAGTCGAGCTTAACGAGCAGCCTTTGCTGGGCTTTGATCAGCGGGGTGTGCTTTCGGATGCGCTGGGTCAGTGCACGCAGGATGCGAACGATTTCTTTCCGTTCGTCGTCCCGAAGCATCTCGAGCTCATGGTTGACCTGGTGACACTCAACCGGTTCGATGAAGGTGACTGAGCCCGTTTTGGAGGTGCCGAGGGCGGTTCCGCGAAGCTTGCGCTTGTGGGTGCTGGCAATGGCCAATACCCTTCGCCCGTTGACGTAGCCTTCTTCAGTGTCGGCGAGCCATCCCTGCTTGGCGCTGTTTCTCATGGCCTTATCGAACAATCGGTTGACCTGACGGCGCGCTGTCTGCGAATCGATGCGAATCTTCGCCAGTTGGGGAGACGCTTGGTTTCGGACCCCTCCTTTCGGGTCAAATACGGCTTCTATTTCCTTGACGATTTCCGTGTTTTCATTGACAGTGCCCACCATTCCGCAAAGCCTCGGAAAGGCCCGCTCTCTGTCATTTAGGGCAGCCACGATGTCATTGACAAGGCGGGTGCATTGCAAGACCCTCATAAAGCCAGATTCGGTCAAAGCCGAGCCGGAAACTTCAAGCAATTTGATTTCTCCTTTGATTTCCTCAAAAATCAAAGTGGGAAAGGCATGCCCCTCCACGCGAATCCTTCGGAGTTCATCTGTGGATTCTAGGGCATCAACCACTGCCGGACGGTGTGTGCCGGGCGCCAAGTCCCGGGCGCGGCGCATGGCGCTTTCCGTCTTGCAATGGTCCGCCAGCCGCTCGCGGATGTCGTCGAACCCCAAGTCCTCAGACGTTTGGGTGTCGAAGGCCACGTGGCGTTGCTTCGTCGCATGGGCCTCAGATTTTAGATCGTGGTCAGACGTGGCCATGTTGGAGGAAGTGGTGCACCAGAAAAAGGCCGTCGTCGGGGCGTCTTGCATCAATCCAATGGACATCCCGCTGCCGGTGGAACCAAGTCAGTTGTCGTCGGGCGAACTGACGTGTGGCTTCTTGAATTTTTCGAATGGCGGTGTCCATGTCCATTTGGCCTTCAAGTACATCAAACAGCTGAGGGTACCCAACGGTTTTCAATGCGTTGCAATTTCGATGCGCCATGACCGCCTCTGCCTCGCGCAACCATCCCTGATCCATCATGACGTGGGTCCTTCGGTTGATTCGGTCGTGGAGGAAATCCCGCGGGGATCCAATTCCAATGGTCAGGGTGTCCCAAGGTTTGCGAATGTTTCGCGCCCACCCCCCTGGGTGGATGGTTTTGAGGTCGTCTTGGCTTTTTCTGAATTCGCTGTACGGTTGGCCTGAACAACGACATACTTCTAATGCTCGAATGACCCGGTGGGGGTTTGCGAGATCCACAGTGCGATGGTGAGCGGGGTCCAACATTTTGAGCTCTGCGACCAGGGGCCCAAGTCCCTCTGACGCAAACAACGCATTCAATTCCCCTCGAATCCCTTCGTCCGATGGCATTGCGTCCAAGCCGGCTTGAACTGCTTGGACATATAAGCCGCTGCCCCCGGCCATGACAGCGACTTGAGGTGCTCCCCTTTTTTTGCGCCGCTCGAAATGGTTTGAAAGCCAAGCGTCCGCATCGGATTCGAAGCGGCCACTGTTGTAGTCGTCAGTGACGGAGAGGAAGTCGATGAAGTG
>CAXHAW010000070.1:0-7557 GCA_964014525.1 uncultured bacterium | reverse complement strand
ACAGGTAGGATCGTCGGCAGCGTCAGATGTGTATAAGAGACAGGTCCATCCCCTCCATGGGGCAAGAGTCAAACCCATGCGCCCGCATGGCCAGCATAAAATGGGCACAGGCCAACGCCGTCGATTTGTGGGCCCAGATGCGCATGCCCCACTTTCCAATGGGCTCCCTTGGGTAAGGCCGGCTGAGGCCCCGCCACCGCGTCAACATCCACTTGAACGGCGTGCGCCATCCAAATGCACCTTGGTCGTAGACCAACGGCGTGATCTTCCGGTAATACTGATAGGCACCCTTGGGAACATTGCCCATCCGGTCAAATGCCTCGATCATCCAACGGTTGTTCCGACGCCACATATCGGGCCGCCCAACAAAGACCAAAAGCTCAGGAGCCGTGGCCGCCGCAGGTTGTGACAGACAGGCCTCAACCAAGGCCTTCTTCTTTTCAGGGTTGACCACATGGTGAATCTCCCAGGCCTGCAGGTTAGACGAATTGGGCGCCTTCAGCGCGGCATCGATACAAGCCTTCATCGCATCCGGTGGCACAGGATCGCCCGCATACACCCGCACGCTTCTGCGAGAATCCACAACCTCATGAAAGGCCGACGAGTCCATCGGGGGGGCTTGAGCAGCTTCCCGTTTCTTCTCTTCTACCGGAGCGAAAATCTTGACCTTGGACATCCGCCAAAGATGCGCGAAGAAACAGGAGCGTCAACAGTGACGCCTTCAACCTAGAATCTGCCCCTCCCTGCTGCCCAGCGCCCTTATTCTGACCCCTATCTTCCGCCATTCCAAATGAACCGCTCCCTCCTCTTCTGTGTCTTTATGGCGCTGAATTTCGGTGGTCTCGCTATTGGCGGACAATTCACCGGGCCCGGCGTCGCCTCCGAATGGTACCTGACGCTGGCCCGAGCCCCCTGGACACCCCCGGGCTGGGTGTTCGGTGCAGCTTGGAGCACCATCATGGTCGGGTTTTCATGGTACATGTGCCAACTCTGGTCAAGGACACCACAGTCCGGGCGCCGGACCATCACATTGGCATACACCACGGCCCTGTTGCTGAACATCGCATGGAACCCACTCTTTTTCGGTGCCCACTTGACCGGCCTGGCCATGCTCGACCTCATCCTGTTGTTGGCGGTGGTTCTCTGGCTGTGTTTCCGGGAGTGGAAACACCCGGACATGACTTGGGCGCGTTGGGCGCTTCTTCCCTATCCGTCTTGGTTGATGGTCGCCATTTCCCTCAACAGCTATCCACTCTGGATGGGGACGTGATCAGCCTCAATTCCAGCCAAGGCGACATCAGAATTGGACGCACATTGGTCAAAGCAATACACGTTGCATTGCCAAGAAACAGGAAAATGCCCCTGATCCCCATTGTTGTATGTCTCATAAGGCCCAATGGCCCGCTACTCAAGGTCTACCGCAGCCTGACGGGTCAACTGGCCGGCCAGCCCTCCGCCGGTATCAAAGGCCTCCTTGGCCCATTCTCCGGCATTTCTAATCCGGCCATCCGACCCCACCCGGTACTCCACGTGCATCAACCAATGTTTGAAGTTCCGCTCGTGCAAGGTTTTCTCTTAGGGCCGCTCACGCCACCAGGCGGATCGCTGGTCCACCACCGCCTCGAAATCGTCTGTGCCGGAATACATCAGAGCAGCCCAACCCGGCACCGACTCCATCTGCTTGGGCACCCACTTGAACACGCCGCGATCCACCAGTGTAGACCGGATCCCTGGATCGCCTTGTCCAGTGACAGAGAAAGGCAGGAAGAGGAGAAAGAAAATGGACGCAGACGCCGCAGACAGAACGATTCGGAGCATGTCCTCAAGGTACGTCGACAGGGCGGCCAAGCAGCCTATTCGAACCAGCGCATGCGTCTCCCGTCCTCGATTGTGGGCAGAAACCAACGAAACAGTGCGTTGACCGCAATGAGGTGCACCAACAGGGCAACGTGCAAAGGAGCCAAATACCAGGGCCAAGGCAGGTCAACAATCAACGGATTGTTGGCCTGGGGAATTTCCCACACGTACATGTAATTGGCCACCAAGCCTTCTGGATGGGCAAAAGGGCCATTCAAAATGGCGTTGATCCCCATCACCACAATCGAGAGCAGAAAGGCCATGAAGTAGGCCCTACACCATGCCCACCGGGGAAACCGCTCACCAAAAGAACGGGCGAGCACAATGGGCACCATCACCAACGACGCGTGCTTGGCATAAAAGAGAATGAGCAAAGGCAGCGCATCTCCCGAGGGGAACTGCGGGGTCAATACAGAGTGGAAGCCACCAATCATGCCGAGAAACCCGGCAAAAGTGAACACGTGTCGATTCGGACGAAAACACACGATGCCCAGCAAAATGGCATTCAATCCACAGAAATGGAGGGGAAGCGACCGGTGGATAGAGAACGCCATCTGCGGATGGAAAGCCGTGTAGCACCATTCGAATGCCTGCATGCCCAGCATGGCGATTCCGAGGGCATACCGCACCCCCTCGCCTTTTGCCCGAGACGTTCCCCACAGCAAAGCCGAAGCCGCCACAACACAAGACGCCAGCGCAATCCAGTACCTCGGATCCTCAGGACCTATCACCACATCCAATTCGCCCATGGTTCCAATCTAAGGCCGCCCAGACATCCTCCAATTGTTCCTCAGCTTGGTTGCCAGAAGAATGCGTCCGCATGTTGCATCCCATACAGCCCTATCTGCAAACCGCAGCCTGATTTTATTGCGAACCAAGACGCGGTCGTTTTGCTTTTTACAGATGCCAATCTCTCGCGGTTTCCTTTCTGAATAAATGGAATAGGCAATGGCCGTCCGGTGAAAGTCAGGGGCCACCCATCCAGTGGACGACCCCCCAACTAAACATCCCCTTTTGCGGAAGGACGGGCTTGGAAAAATCGCATGACGTAACCCAAATGGGGCCTTTTCCGTTGAAACAAGGTGGTCCCGGCTCCAAATCAAGCCTGGGAAACAGCCTTGAATATGCTTGCTCAGGCTGTTCTCCAAACAGTTTGGGTCGTCCCATTCGGACCACAAAAACAACGGAAACATGAAGAACTTCTTTGCCTCCATTGCGGCATGGATGGCCCTGGCCATTGCCGTCACGGCCACCGGCTGCGCCTCCATCTCCAATTTGCATTCCTGTTCCACACAGAACGGCCAAGACAACACCATCATTGTCATGGGCAATGGCATTTCCTACTTGGGAGAATGAACCATCGCACCCCACGGTTTCAAGGGCATACACGCCCCATGATACTCCAACTAAAACCGAATTTGACGTGGTGACGGCTTCATTTCATACCGCTTGATACCGGCATCAGAACGCCACACAAGAACCGCTAAAATTGTCAGCACGGGCAAACGCGGGGCATTACTTTCGCAGCATGAATCGCGTTCTCCTGCCCGTTGCACTTTCCATGCTGAGTATGGCCACTGCCACCTTATCCGCTCAGTCAGACGACAACATCAACATGAACATGTCCATCGATGCCGATGGAACGCAGATGAACATGAACATCTCCATAGATGGCGCCGGCGAAGGAATGGAAATGAACATGCAAATGGACGAACCCGAACTTGACCACTGGGGCGAGCCTGAAATGCCATCACAACCGGCAGGAACGATGCCACAAACGTCGAGGCCACAACCTCCCGCTCCCGCACCTGGCCCTTCGGCCATGGGCAGCCTTGACTTCGAACGCTACCTCAACGCAATCAAGTCCAAAAGCTTTGAAGACAGCAAACTAAAAACGGCACAGGCACCGCTGCGCGGGCAATACCTCAATGCCGAACAAATCGGCATGGTGATGAAGTCATTTGACTTCGAGGCCACACGACTTGAATTTGCAGTCCTTGCACACCCCCGCTGCGTGGACCCCAACAACTACTACCTCATCTATGATGCCTTCGACTTTGAGATGAGCATCGATGAACTGGAGGAGGCCCTCGGTCATTGAGATCCACCCCTTGACCTGCTTTTTTAGAGTCAGCTTGTTCCTGACAACCCTCCTCTTCACAGCCGGAGGAGTTCAAGGACAATGCACGATTGAAGTCCAATCTAAAGGCATCCCCATTCCTGGTGCCGTCGTGATTGTAGAAGGTTCGCCCATTGGGGTGACCGGAGACAGCGGCTCGTTCGTCTGGAAAGAAAGCCTGGACCAAAGTCCTGTTTCCATAGCAATTAAAGCATTGGGCTACGTTCACTTGGACACCGCATTCCGGTGCCAAAAAGGAGAACATCTGGACATCCGACTTCAGCCCGTTCCTGTCCTCCTTGGTGGGGCCACGGTGGTGGGCAGCCTCTCCCCTTTGCGATTGAAAGACAGCCCCATCCGAACACAGGTCCTGTCTGGACAAGCGTTGCGGCGCATTCCGGCTGACGATGCAACAGAAGCCATCGATTTCACCAATGGGGTTCGCGAGACCATCGGCTGTGGTGTCTGTGGCACCAACAGCATCCAAATCAACGGACTTGAAGGGGTATACTCCCTTGTGCTGCTCGATGGCATGCCCCTATTGGGTGGGCTTGCCTCTGCGTATGCACTCGATGGGATTCCCCTTGGCATGATCCAACAGGTCGAGGTCATTCAAGGGCCTGCCAGCGCCCGATTTGGCAGCCAAGCCGTCGGCGGGATCATCAACATCGTCCTCGCTCCAGCCGACGCAGGCAGTGGAAGGGCGAGCATGACCTTGGGCTCACATGGCCGACTTCTGTTTTCCGCAAACAGCGCGTTTGGATCAGAACAGTCTCCCTGGCAATTGGGGACAGACATCCAGCGCTTCACGAGACGGCTGGACGACAATGGCGATGGTTTTACTGATGCCCCCACAATCGAACGGGGTGTCCTGACCCTCCGCAAAAGGCACCTCACCGAGCGCAGACAATGGCGCACCATGGTCCGGGGAATTTCGGAGAAGCGATTTGGCGGAGCACTTGGCTTCACGGAGTCCGATCGCGGCCTCAACACCCTTTACGGTGAGCGCATTGACCTGCTCCGGATCGAAGGCGTTGTCGGCTGCACCCCTCGCGAGGGAGAAGGCTGGCGCTTCCAAGGTGGAGGCGCATACCACAGACAACAATCCACCTACGGTACCGCACACTTCAATGCAGAAGAATGGACCACCAACGTCGATGCACTGCACAGCGGATGGTCCTTGGGAGAACGAAATCACATTTCAATGGGGGCCAGCATCCTGTGGGACCATTATCGCGATGAAACCCCTGCGGATTCAGACATGGATGTCTGGGTGCCCGCCATCTTCGCCGAATACAGCGGAGCGTCTTCGGAAAACCAACCAAAATGGACGTGGATCCATGGCCTTCGGGTAGAGCGTCCGTCCGATCAAGGCTTGATCCTGGCTCCTCGCATGAACCTCAAGTGGGCACCTTCTCCATTACTTGATCTGCGATTGAATCTTGGCCGTGGCTACCGCCGTGTCCACCTCTTTACCGAAGAACATGCAGCCCTTGACGGCTCACGTGAGGTGATTCAACCCGAAGGCGGGCTGGCCCCAGAATCAAGCTGGAACGGCCTGCTGGGCATGGACTGGCAGGGCGGTAATGCGGACCACGTCATCTCGTGCTCAGCCCGGGCATTTGGCACCTTCTTTACCGATCGGATCTACGCCGATTATGACAGCCTGCCCAACAGCATTCTCTACCGCAACATCGCGGGATCTGGATGGAGTCGAGGGTGGGGACTCGACCTGCAGTGGAGCGGTGGTTCTGGATTGCGGGCCCTGGCCGGGTGCACATGGCAGCGCTCCGAAATCCTAGACTCTCAAAATGCCCCTTGGTCCCCTGAAAGCAGAGAGACAGCTCGTCCCCTTGAATTCTCACCCAATTGGACGGCCAACCTCTCACTTGGCTACGGAACAGACCATTGGTCCGTCGACCTGACCAGCCAATCCATTGGGACCATGAAACTGCCCCTCTATCCCGGCGAAACAGACTACAGCGACCCTTACAGCCTGGTCCACTTGACCGCGTCACACACTTGGCACCGTCACTCAGAGGGTCAACTCGGTCGACACTTCACCACCACAGTCGGTGTCAAGAACCTCAGCAATGTCTCTCAGCCCATGCCGCTCTTGGGAATAGAGGACCCATTCGGAGAGGACTTCGACGCCTCTCGCGTGTATTCTCCTATTGAAGGACGAAGGTTCATCCTTCAGCTCTCCCACGCTTTCTAAACCACAAGGGCTGTCACTCCGCTATGCAGGCTTAAGGCGCTTTGCCCCTTCTGCAAACGCCACTGCCGTGGCGCCGACAGAAAGGCCCAACAAGGCATCCACAACCCAACCGGGCCAACCGTGGAAGACCTGATGGACCACGTCAATGTGATGGAAAATACCGCCGGCAACCAGCAGCAAAGCCGCAGTGCCCACATGTCCAATGATGCGAATCAGAATGGGCAATGCCTGAACCATCCCGCGGCCCAACGATTGAATCCAGGCCCCATCCCTTTCAGCCAGCGCCATGCCCACGTCGTCCATCCTCACGATGAGGGCGACCAAACCGTAGACCCCCACAGTCGCCAACAAGGCAATGATGGACACCACGCCAATCTGAACCACCAATTCCGATTCCACGACCTGACTGAGCGAGATGATGATGATCTCGACAGAGAGAATAAAGTCCACCAGCACCGCTGAGCGAATTCGATCCTTCTCATTCGGTCTTTCCCGCTTTGGTTCACCATGGTGTTCATGCCGACGAAACAGGTGCACCACCTTCTCGACCCCCTCATAAGCGAGGTACACCCCCCCTGCAATCAAGATGGGATCAATGAGCCAGGAGACAAATGCACTCAGCAAAAACGCCAAGGGCAAAATGATGAGTTTGTTTAAGAAAGACCCCTTGGTGATGGCCCAAAGCACCGGGAGCTCCCTCGAGGCGTGAAACCCAACCGCTTTCTCCGCATTCACGGCAAGGTCATCCCCCAACAATCCCGCTGTCTTTTTGGCAGCCACCTTGGTCATGGTGGCCACATCATCCATGATCAGGGCAAGGTCATCGAGCAGGGCAAAAAATCCAGATGGCATGGGTCAAACCTAATGCAGCGCAAGGAACCCTGCACGGAAACACCCTCACTCCACCTGCAACATCTGCTGTTCCACAATGAAGTCGAAAGCGAGGGCGTACAGGGATTTCAAATTCCCGTCGGCATCGGGGACTTGAACGCCCCAAGGGCCGTGACCCGCTCCCTCCAAAGTGTAAAGGGCATGAGGCATGCCAAGCGTGGTCCAGATCTCCTCCAGCAGCAATGCATTGCTGTACACCACGGTCGAGTCCTCCGTCCCATGGGCAATGAACAGCGGCGGGTCCTCGGGGTCAAAGCGATTCACTCCGTAAACGGCACCCAAGAGATCCACAGCACTTCCCGACCCCCAGAAATCCAAGATGGTCTGCACCTCGTATTCCTGCCCCAAGTTGGTGGTCGACAGCGTCGGGTCTTCCGAGACGGACAACTCATTGGTGTAATCGATCGACTCGGTAACACTCACCCCAATCGATGTGACGCCTCCAGCGGAGCCCCCTCCCACGGTAAGGTGG
>CAXHAW010000069.1:0-7609 GCA_964014525.1 uncultured bacterium | reverse complement strand
TCCTCACCGTCCCCGAATACGGCATCGATGACGTCTCCTTCTGCCTCCATTTGAGCATAAACCCGGTAAGTCCGGCCTGGGACAGAACCTTTGTTGTCGACTTCTTCCACAACCAAAGACTTGAATTGTCCTTGCGCAGAGCCGAATGAAGCGAGAATGAAAACCAAGAGGGTCAGGCGGTCAATCATGGGTGTCTTCAATTGCGAATGATAAGATTGCGGTCGAGAATGCGGCCTCCAAAACCTCGGCTGGAGAAACCGGCACCCCGTCGGGGCAAGACGTAAGATACGGTGATTTCATGGGTGCTCGGGCTCAAGTTGCCGACCCTTCCCGTGCCGGCATCATATGCATAACCCACTTGAATGTCTTGGAAAATGGCACCTGCTGACATTACAAAAGCATCCCCTTGGCGAAATCCAAGTCCAGCCCAGTATTGGTTCTGATAAAATGCCCTGGCATGCAAATCGAGTTGAATGGGGGTAATTTCCGTAAAACGGAGCATCGCAGCGGGCTGCACCTTCCAATCGCCATCGATGGCGTAGTCATACCTGCCTGTGAAGGCATAGTGGCGAACCCCTCTGTTCCTTGAGTTCGTTGGCTCAGACTCCAGACCCAGCGGTGTCTGCAAAAGGTTGCTGACGGCAAGGCCAAATTGGTAGAACTCCCCAAACACCATCAGGCCGAAACGCGAGTCAAAGGAAAAGGTGCTTTCAACATTGCCCAGAATGGCCAAGTCACCCGGCTGCCAGAGATTAAGGTCAGAACCGTCGAAGCGGGTGTTCCTTCCCATCAAGCCAATGCCGAAGGCGACAGCGTCCTGGTTGTTCAGGTCAATCGTGTAAGTACCGGCAAGTTCAAAGCCAGTGCGCCGGAACGCGCCTCCTTGATCGTCGCGCTCTACAGCAAACCCGAGCCCAAAACGGTTGGGTAGACTCGAGGTCACCGTTACCGAACTTGTCGAGGGTGCGCCTTTGAATCCCACCCACTGTTCGCGGTGGCTCAATGACGTGAAGGTCCCCAATTCAGTGCCGGCAAAGGCCGGATTGACCAAGAAGGGATTCTGGACGAATTGACTTTGCCGGGACAACTGTTGCGCTTGCAGAGCGCCACCGGCAAGGATGATGATCATGACGGCCCCTTGTGCCGCACGCTGGATGATGTGGATCATGTGACGCATGGCTTCAGTATTTCAAGGTGACGGTTCCGGTGATCGGCGATGCTCCCGGGAACACGGTAATCACGTAGTAATAATCGCTGGCGGGCAGCAAGGCGCCATTGTATGTGCCATCCCACCAGGTGGTTCCCGGTTTAGAGCGGAAGAGCAACTGGCCCCACCGATTGAAGACCTCTACCTCGCTTTGAGGGAAAAACTCCAGTCCACCAACAACCCAGCGGTCATTGACACCATCGTTGTTTGGCGTCAATGCATCTGCTATAAACAGGCAATCCTCTGTGGGGTCTACCGTGGCCAAGAACCCCAGAGTGCATCCAATGTCGTCTGTCACAACGACGCTGTAGACATCCTCGGAGAGTCCGATTGCGGCAGCAGTGGTCTGTGCGGCAGGGTCACTCCACTCATAATTGATCGGCAATGTGCCCCCTGTCACCGCTGCCGTGGCTGTGCCATCAGAAGTCTGCCAGCAGGTCACTGGTGTGGTGAAGATCTCGACCACCATGTCGGTCACGACATCGGCTGCAATGACAAAACTGGAATCGGCGGTACAACCTGCGGTGTCGGCTGCAGACAAGAAGTATTCCCCTTCGAAGAGGTTGAGTACATCCACATCTCCGCCTGCGAATTCCCAAGCGGTTTCTCCAGAGCCTCCCACAGTCCCGATGATCACCACTCCGTCATTCATCCCGGTGCAAGTCACATTCTGAATGGTAATGTCAAACAGCAATGGATCAGGCTCCCCGATGACCACAGTGGTCGAATCGGTGCAGGCCTCCTCGTCCACGAGATAAAGGTCATAGGTGTCTGCACAAAGGTTAACGAGACCGCTGGACACCACGGACGTGCTGTCAGAGATGTTTCCTTGATAGAGGGTCAAGGTGCCCGTGCCGCCTTCCAAGGCAACCTCAATGCCCCCATTGCAGTCCCCTCCACACTCTGGAAAAATCGTGGACAGCACTGCCAGAGCCACCGGTTCTGGCTCGGGGATGTCAACCCACAAACTGTCGATGCAACCCAAGGTATCTCCCACCACCAGATTGAGGCTGTCAGGACCGAGGTTAAAGAGCGTGTCCGGCAAACTCGAGAACACAAAGGGAGCCAGCATTTCTAGGGCCCCACTGCCCCCTACTGCATTAACTACCAATGCTCCATCCCCAAATCCCGTGCACGAAATCGGGGTGATGGTGGGCAGAATTTGAATATTGGCTGGCTCCTCTACCACTGCCGGGAAGAACGCACTCGTGCAACCCAAGCTGTCTTGGACCAACACATCGTAGCTGCCGGCAGGGACATTGAAGCAATTGCCATCTAGACTGCCCGTAGGCAGAGGCACCAATTGCGGCTGCAAAGCGCCAGTTCCACCCTGCAGACTGTCCAAACAGATTTGACCGTTGTTGGCGCCGCTGCAAGGTACATTGGTGAACGAATAAACAAACTCGATTGACTCAGGACCGAACACCTCCAAAGTGTCAATCACCAGGCACGCATTCCCGTCCTCAGTAATGTGGATGTATTGCCCCGGACAAAGTTGTCCGGGATTGACCTCCAATCCTGTCAAATCCGTGACCGTGATGAGGTAGGGCAATTGACCTCCTTCAATGTTGGGGAGCAAAAGGCCGTTGCAATCGTCTGCACATGCCACATCGGTGACGGCGTAGTCCACAATCAAGCCTTCCGGTTCAACAATTTCCAGCACCTCCGAATACGTGCACCCATTTTCATCGGTCAAGTTGAAGGTGTAATTGCCGCTGAACAGACTGTCTTGCTCGTATTCAATGCCACCCTCAAAATCGATAGAGACACCCAATTCCGGAACCTCGAATGACACCACTCCCGTGCCTCCTGCTGCACTCGCGTCAAAGCTGGCGTCATTGTATCCAGTGCAACTGATTTCTGTGTTAGACACATCGAAAAACAGCGCTTCTGGGCAGGATATTGTGATTGCAGTGTCGGCGGTACAACCCGCGTCATCTGTGGTGGTCAGCACATACTCACCGTCTCCGCCAAAGCAGGACAGTGGACCAAAACATCCGTCGGGATCGGGCTCCAGAATGAGCCCCAAATCATTTGACGCCAAAGTTTCAAGGGCTCCCGTGCCACCGCTTGCCGAAAAACAGATGGACGCAATGTCCTCGTCCCCACACAGGTTGTCCTGGTTTAGGACAGCGGACAGAACGATATCATCGGGAGAGAGAAATGCAAACACCCCTGTCGTATCGCGACAGGTGTTGGATGACCATGCGACTGTCCGCGCCGTATCCACCAGAGAAACGAAATAATTCCCGTCTGTGATTCCATCAAAAACAGGGTCCCCCACCTGCTGATCGAGGAGAAGGGTGTCGCTTCCAGTGAACTGAAAGAGGCTGTATTCAACTGTGGACGTAAACGGTTGGCTGGGATCGTTCGGTAAGACTTGAATGGAGGCTGTATCGCCAGCGCATCCGATGTCTTGCAACACACTCAACTGGGGGTCAATCATCGGCGCACAAAGGTCAGCGACCTCCATGAAGCCGTCTGTGCATTGGGTGAAGACCTCCACTCCGATTTGAAAGGCAACACACACCCTAAAGTTGAAGCTCTCACAGGTCGTGATTTGTCCAATCAAGGCACGGTTGTTCTCAACCTGACTGTGAATGGGGTCTGCGTTGGTTACAACCAGCGCGCCCTGCTCAACTCCATCGGAACACATGTCGAAGTTGTTTGGGAAGGTCCCTGGCGCCTCAAATACCGATGTCCCCGGAACTTGGACCGGCACATGAGACGTCCACCAAGAATCGTAGGCCAATTCCGGCGCAATGGCCAGAAAACCGCTGTTGATTCCCGCGGCACTGTTATATCCAGACGGCACAAAAAGAGAAGACCAATTGTAGCATCCGCAGCCCGCGTCGTAGCCGAATGACGGAATAATCGGGTCTGAATCGCTGTCCGCTGCTGGCCCGAGCATCAAGGCATCCTCTGGAATGACCGCATACAGGTTATAGCGCCGGAATCCGTCGGGAACCGTATCCTCTGCTCCGTAAAAACCGTCGTAAAGGACCGTGTCCAGAACGACATCGACCTCGAGGTCATACGTGACCTGAGCCTGTCCGGAAAAGGCGATGAACATGCCGACAAGCAGCGGCAGGTAAAGGGGTCTGTGTTGTGGTCCCATGGCGATTGATCCGGTACTTTGCGACAGGAATTGAACTGTGCGTTCCCCGGAGGGGGCGCAAAATAAACAATTGAATGCCGGGTGTACCCATTGGAAAATCGCGCACTGGAATCATTCGGTTGCTTCACGAGGATGATCGGTATCTCATCGTGTCCAAACCACCGGGGCTTTTGGTCCACAAAACCCCACTCGATGCTCATGAACCAGAGAACCTTCGAGACATTTTGCGCAACCACTTTTCTGGCCGAATTGATCCTGTCCACCGATTGGACAAGCCAACAAGTGGCGTCATTGTCTTCGGTAAGGACCCTGCGGCCATCGACAATTGCAAGCAGCAATTCGAATCTCGAGAGACGAAAAAAGTCTATTTGGCTGTGGTACGCGGACACATCGAAGCACCTGGCTGTATCGGCAAGCCTCTGCCCAAAGGGATGACCGGCTCGCCCAAAATGGCCCGCACCACATACACCCCCCTTGGACGCTGCGAGCTGAACTACCCTGTTTCGCGCTATCCATCGGCCCGTTTCACCCTTGTTCAATGCACCCCCCACACCGGTCGATACCACCAAATTAGATTGCACTTTAGACATTTTAGACACCCGCTGATTGGTGACTCGCAACACGGTGACAAACACCAAAACCGTGCATTCGCTCAGCACACGGGCTCCAGAGGACTGCTCTTGCATGCCCGCACTTTCGAATTTACCCATCCCGATGGTACCGCCCTCAAGATCGAATCGGCCCTTCCTCCGCATTGGATGGCCCTGCAGTCCGCCACCGGATGGTCGATCGAAACTCTGGCCATGGACAACGTCACATGCAAGCGTCCTTGACGACATTACCCCCCCCTTCTTTGGATACCATCATTGCCAAAACCAAGCAGCATCGTGCGCCAAGCCGAGCTGATTCGCTTTGCGACCAACAGGAGCCGATAACTGTCGTTAAATCCGTATTTTAGGGTGCTCTGGATTCAATCTCATCCGGTTCACCCACCGACATGCGCGCTTTCCTTTTGTTCCTTATCGCATTCACTGCTTCCCTCACATCCGCGCAGGACACGCTGCAGGTCTCATGGGCAGGCAGCCTGTCGGGAAGTGAATCTGCTTCGGTTGACCTGACTGCTGGTTGCAGCTTACAGGCCTTCGTCATCAGTCTGGACATCGTGGCGCCAGGAAGCAACTGGGCCGGTGACATGGCCATCGCGGTCACCGCGCCGAATGGGAACCGCATCGAATACGGTGGATACAATACGGGATTCGGTTATGTGGACGCCGGAAGCTGGCCTGCTTCGTGGAACACCACGGCCGATGGAAACTTCACAGCGACAGTGACCGATCTCGACCAGTATGGACTGAGCGGTTCCGGATGCTGGCTTGTTGAAATCATGAACGCCTGGACAACCGGCGCTGGCAGCGATTGCGTCATGAACCTCGGGCTGGTCGGGCTCTGCAGCACAGGTGACTCACCCGGTTGTATGGATGACGGAGCACTGAACTACGACCCCTGTGCCATGGTGGACAACGGCAGCTGCACCTATCCTCCCCTTTCTGCCGGATTCACATGGACGTCCACATGTGGCCTCCCAGAGTCCATCCAATTCGAAGACATCAGCCTTGGCAATGTCACCGGACACAGTTGGACCTTTGAGTCAGGGACGCCCCCCTCATCAACGGACGGGTCCCCAACCGCCGCATGGAATTCCCCCGGTAGCCACGCTATAAGCCTAACCGTCAGTGATCCGGATGGCTCTACTTCAACCTTCCTGGACACCGTTCAAGTCGGTGAGAACCTCCACCGCCTGGAAATAGACATCACACCGGATGCCTTTCCCCAAGAGACCTCTTTTGTTGTGCTAAATGAGACTGGAGACACCGTGCACACGGGAGACGCCAGCGGACTGGATGTTTGTGTCCCCGAAGGATGCCTCTCCGTTTGGCTTTGGGATTCAGGCGCCGATGGATTTTCAATCGGTGGCACCTATCAGATTCGATATGATGGAGAAGTGCTTCGTGACGGAGAACATTTCGATTTGGCGCTGTTAACCCTAGCCGGTTGTCCGGCGGGAAGCAGCTGCGACGATCCTTTGCCCTTGGACATCGACATCCAGGGGCCCGCATCCGTGCTGACTTCACCCCTCCCCTCGTCTTGGTATATGTTGAACGTGGACACGACAGGGCAGTATCGATTTTCGACATGTGACCTGACGGAATGTGACACCCGCATCCACCTCTTTGACTACTGTGACATGGCCGTTTTTGAGAGCGGTTCAGAGGCCTTTATTACCATGTCGGATGACGATTGCAACCTGCAAAGTCAAGTCACACCTGTCCTGGTCTCTGGCCAGACGGTGTATGTCAGGATTGAAGGAGACGGCGACTGCAACGGTGGAGAAGAAGGCGTCCCCTTCCTGGTCGAATACATGGGCGGCATCCCCGGCTGCATGGACATCGAGGCCTGCAATTATTTGCCCATCGCCACCTCTCCCGACACCTGCTATTTGGGTGGCGACCCTGAATGCCCCAACATTGGCCCCGACCTGATCATCAGTGGACCCCGTGCATACAGCACTCTGGAGATGACCACCGAAAACAGTTCAGATGGGTGCATGATCGAAGAAGGCTGCATTCAGGGGTATGGCACCCGTGAAATCGTCCGATTCGACACGGAGATAGCCAACATCGGCACCGAAGATTACTTCATCGGCGCCCCATCAGCTCAATCCGATCAGTTCGAATGGGACGCCTGTCACAACCACTATCACTACGAAGGGTACGCCGATTACGCGCTGTACACATCGGGGGGCAGTCCCCTGCCCACCATCGGATTCAAAAACGGATTCTGCGTGATGGACCTGGGCGGATGCAACTACGGAGGTGGACCCCAGAAATACAATTGCGCCAACATGGGCATCACGGCTGGATGCCAAGACATCTATTCCCGCTATCTGGATTGCCAATGGATGGATGTCACAGACTTGCCTGCCGGTAACTACACGCTGGTCATTCGGGTCAATTGGGACTACAGCCCCGATGCCAATGGCAGCTACGAATTGAACTACGCAAACAACGCAGTTGCCCTGTGCTTCTCGTTTGAGCGGGATTCCGACGGAAACGCAGTCAATTTCACAAAGACAGAGGATTGCCCTGTGCCTTTGGACTGCATTGGCCACCCCTATGGCACCGCCGAACCTGATTGCGGAGGAAACTGTCCTGGCTTCTTGACAAAGGGAGACCTCAACCAAAGTGGAGAGGTAGACGCCGACGACCCCTTGCTCTATGCCGACA
>CAXHAW010000068.1:0-7738 GCA_964014525.1 uncultured bacterium | reverse complement strand
GATTCCGTGAAGTCTCGTGGGCTCGGAGATGTGTATAAGAGACAGTCCGTGGACCCATCGTTTACCACAATCCATTGGACCGTCCAATTTTCTGGAAACCGCTGTGATCGCCACATGGGCCAGATGTTCCGCAGGGCATTCAAGTCATTGTGAGAACAGAGAATCAGGGTGGCCGATCGGTCTTCACCATCAGGGGAAGTGTCTTGAATATCAGCCCTGCTGCGCCAAGCGTAAGCCAAGCGAATGTCCCAGGCCACCCTCAGGGCGGCGGGCCCCGCAGTCCCCAATGCAAGAATCCAGTCTGGCTCGGGAGTCACTGCAGATAGACGTACTCAAGCGGTTCATCCCAGCCACCGAGCAAAAGCACAATGCGACCTTGGGATGGATCTCGCAGTGGGTTGAGATCAAATGCTTTCTCCTCGGTGATGAGGGCTCGCCCCATGTCGCCATTGCCCTCGTGATCGATTCGGACGCGCTGTTGGCGGGGCAATGACTTGGTGGCCACCCCATCTGACATGAGACGGAATGAATGATCGCGGAAGCCGCCCCCATATTGGACCGTGACTTTTAAGGAGTCCTTGTCGACTTTGGCGGACGTCAAAGTGAAGGGGGTGTTCCATTCAGCAGAAGGCACATTCCGAGGGCCAGAGCACGCAGAAAGGCCAAGAAGGGAGACAAGAAGGAGGGTCCGCATGGACGGGATTAACGAAGGAGAACACGGTGAACGTGCACACCGTCTTCGGTTTCAATTCGCAGCAGCGCCCATCCACGAGGCCATTCCGAAGTGTTGATGCCACCATGTGACGCGAGACGAACAGGGGAGGAAATGAACCGGCCCAACAGGTCTGTTGGGGTCACCATCGCCCCGGTTGGGGCGCCGCGGACAACCAGGCTGCCCGTTGCTGGGTTCGGGCTCACTTGAAGTGTGCTGAAATTCAGGCTTTCTACAGACATCTCTTGCGTACAGAATTGCTCAAGGTCCGAGTCAGTGAATTCTCCGCCTGTATAGATCACGTCGCCCTGTGGGTCGAGGATGGTAAAGCTCCCGTCGCCAAAATCGCAGCACATCCCATCACCGTAGCTGTCGTCCACTTGAAGGATATAGCAGCCTCCTTCGAGACACAGCGGGACGCTGATGACCTGTCCATCTTGTCCGTCCTCGTATGGGCCGCCTGAGTAGACCACATTGCCCAATCGCCGAATCTCCCAAGTTGTTTCGCTGCCATACTCATCCAGAACCAGCTCGAAGCTGAAGTTGAAGGTGTCTTCCACGAACGCGGTGAATTCTGCCACTGCCGCATCGTTAAACCCGTTTTCGTCTTGTGTCCCGTTGACGGACAACACCGTGACTTCGACCTCAGTGGTTCCGTCCTCTGCCGTGATGGCGGGCAGGGTCAAGGTTGTGCTGCCGTATTGGGCGAGGTTACCGTTCCAATTGACCGTCTGCTGCGCTCCTCCATTGACTGTGTATCCGATGGTCGCTGAGGTGAGAGGGTCTGTCCCGAAATTGTTCAGGGTTAGTTCAATAGAGACGTCTCCGCCGCCGCAAAGCACACCGTCTGGGGCATTGGCGATTCCAATTCCCATGTCCAATGCGAAGGAGGTCACACACCCTGCGCTGGGATAGCCGTCGAGCACCTCAATGCCCGTATTCAATGGGTCGAGGTGGTCAGCGATGCCATTGTTAAAGCTCACCCCCATGCGTCCGTAATAGTCGAACTGACCGTTGTTCTGGTTGCCCGTGCACGCTGCGGCCCCTCCGTACAGTTGACCGATGATGCGGTGGTTCTGGTCAAACAGGGGGGAGCCCGATGAGCCGCCTTCAGTGACCCCGTCTTCCCAATCGTCAATCCACCATACGGCTGCACCGGCTGCGTTGTCATGATAGGGGGCATTTTCCTCGAAGCAGATCTTTTTCAAATCGCCAGAAGGGTGGTGGATACCAGTTGCAGACTGAACGTTTTCTGCATCCGTGCCGTCCCATCCGGCATAAAACACATCATAACTCTCCGGCGGGGTCTCATCCAACAGCAGGAGTCCAAAGTCTGATGCGCTGTTGTTGACGAGGATTTCAGCACCGCTTACGGTTTGGTTTGTCGGTCCGGTGTTGCCTGTGCAGCCTTCGGTCTCGTGGTTGAAGACAAAGGTCCAGTTGTTCGTGTTGCCCAGGCAGTGGTTCGCCGTAAGAAAAAGGGGCGATCCATCTTGCGCTGTGTTGTTGACCATCGCTCCAGTGCACACGGCGAAACCGCCTTGGAGTATGAGCGCCACAGAGCGCTTTTCACATTGCCATGTGGCGCCTTCTGGACAGTTTACATTGATGTTGCAATCGCCGCTGTTTCCATAGGGGCCACGCGCTTGACCCAGTGCTTCCGCCTCTTGTGCGGCCTTGCCTGCGATGTCCCGATAGGCATGAACCACTTGGTCGATGCGCAGGGCGCAGCCGTCCTCCAATCCGATGGGGACCTGCAGCTCGATGACCACGGCATCGCCAACGACAAGACCCGTTGCCAGACCACCCCATGACTTCATGTTCCTGTGGTCGAACCCGCCGATGAACTCGATGCGATTGGCATTCCAGATGAACATTCGCCCCCCTTTGGGTACTGCGAATTCGGCAAAACGAAGGCTCATCGCCAGGGCACCCTCGGCCTGAATCTGTGTCCGCCAGACCGCGGAGCCATTGATTTCGACCCAATGTCCATCCTCCAGTCCGAGGTCGACTTCGAACTCTTCGCCAAACCGCCATGGCGCGCTCTTGACCGCATCTGTCACCGCATCGGCGGCGCGCAAGGCATCGAGGTCAATGCCCGGCATGCGGTGTACAGGCCATGCGGGATTGTCCATGTTGGTTCCTGGCGAATTCCACAGGGGGTGCCCACCATAAGAGACCTGAGCAATAGTGGGTAGGGCAATTAAAAGGGCGGCCAGCAGGCTGAAGCAGGGGTGAAGTTGGGTGTTCATGTGCAGGTTTCAATCGGTTTCAGGCAGGCGGAGACCCACGCCTCTTGCTAGGTCGCAATTTGGGGCAAGAAGACTGAAATTAGGAGGTCCAGTCCTCGACTGCATGTTGAAGGGCAATGAGTTCATCTCGCAACCGAGCGGCGTCCATGAACGCCAAGTCCTTGGCCGCCTTTTCCATTTCGCGCTTCGTCCGGCCCATGAGTTTCTCCATTGCCTTGAGATCTCTCGCTGCAATGTAACCGGCAACAACTGGGTCAGAGAGGATGCCGTCACCCGTGGGGGTGGGCTCAGCCGCCATGGGGGAGGGACGGTCATCAATGAGGTCACTCTGCTCAAAGACCGTTTTTTTCGTGCGCTTGACCTGGACAGGAACGAGTCCGTGCTCGGTGTTGTAGGCCTCTTGCTTTTCCCTTCTTCGCTGGGTTTCGTCAATGGTCTGCGCCATGGAATCGGTGACCTTGTCGGCATACATGAGTACGCGCCCATTGACGTTTCTTGCCGCCCTTCCGGCTGTTTGGGTCAGGGATCGGTTGGAGCGGAGAAAGCCCTCTTTATCGGCGTCCATGACAGCGACCAGAGAGACCTCGGGCAGATCGAGCCCTTCTCTCAGCAGGTTGACCCCCACCAAGACATCAATCACCCCCTCGCGCAAATTGCGGATGATCTCGATTCGATCCAGTGTTTTGACCTCGCTGTGGATGTAGGAGCACGAGATGCGCAGGCGGTCGAGGTAGCGGGACAACTCCTCTGCCATCCGCTTGGTTAAGGTGGTGACGAGCACACGGTCCCCTTGGTCTATGGTCAGGCGGATTTCTGTGATGAGGTCATCCACTTGGTTTTTACATGGGCGAACTTCGATGGGAGGGTCGAGCAGACCCGTTGGCCGAATCAGCTGCTCCACCACGACACCTTCACTTTTCTCAAGCTCGTAATCAGCGGGTGTCGCGCTCACGTATATGACCTGGTTCAGCATGCCTTGGAATTCATCGTCCTTGAGGGGGCGGTTGTCCAAAGCTGAAGGCAGTCGGAATCCGTGCTCCACAAGGGAGACTTTGCGTGACCGGTCCCCACCGAACATCGCGCCCACTTGGGGCACGGTCACGTGGCTCTCGTCGACGACGAGCAGGAAGTCGTCTGCGAAGTAATCGAGAAGGCAAAAGGGACGCTGTCCGGGTTGTCGCCGATCGAAATAGCGACTGTAGTTCTCAATGCCGTTGCAAAAGCCAAGCTCTCGCATCATTTCAAGGTCATGAACCGTTCGTTCTTCGAGTCTCTTTCCTTCGATGAAGCGCCCTTGTTCATTGAACCACTTCACCTGTTTCACCATATCCTGCTGGATTTCCCAAATGCACTGCTGCAAGGTGTCCTTGCCTGTGACAAAGAGGTTGGCCGGATAGATTCGAATCGAATCGAAGGTGTGCAGGGAGGTGCCGTGCTCGGGGTCGATGGTTTCAATGCGTTCGATTTCGTTGCCCCAAAAGTGAATTCTAACAGCGTGATCGGCGTAAGCAAGGAAGACGTCTACCACATCGCCATTGACCCTGAAAGAGCCGCGATTGAAGTCGGCCCGGGTTCTGTGATAGAGGCTTTCCACCAGGCGATGCAGAAGGGCTTTGCGACTGATGACTTGTCCCACGGCGACCTCGATGACGCTTTTGTGGAATTCCACGGGATTTCCGATTCCGTAAATGCAGCTGATGGAGGCGACCACGATCACATCGCGTCGTCCGCTCAGGAGCGCTGAGGTGGCAGAAAGGCGAAGCTTTTCAATCTCTTCATTGATGGCCAGGTCTTTCTCGATGTAGGTGCCGCTGGAGGGGATGTAGGCTTCGGGCTGGTAGTAATCGTAGTAACTGACGAAGTATTCCACGAGGTTGTCAGGGAAGAACTCCTTGAACTCACTGTAAAGCTGAGATGCCAACGTTTTGTTGTGACTGAGAACGAGCGTGGGTCGCTGTGTCTGCTCAATGACATTGGCTATCGAAAAGGTCTTGCCCGACCCCGTGACACCAAGCAGGGTTTGGTGGACTGTTCCTGATTCCACCCCCTCGACAAGTTGTTGGATGGCCCCGGGCTGGTCGCCTTTTGGTTGGAATTCGCTGTGGAGGTTGAAGGCGGACATGAGGGTAAAGCCAGGGTACAAAAAAAGGGGGCAAAGCCCCCCTTTTGTCTGTTTTAGCCCAACGAGGGGGATGAAATTTATTCGGCTACAACCTCAAAGTTCACCTGGGCACTGACTTCTCTGTGAAGTTTGACCTTCGCAGTGTAACTGCCTAAGTCGCGAATAACCTCGCTCCCGAGATCGATGTTCTTGCGGTCCACAGCGTAACCAGCACCAGCGAGGGCTTCGGCCAATTGGATGTTGTTTACCGAGCCGAAGATCTTGCCGCTTTCGCCGGCCTTGGCTCCAATCTTCACGGTCAGACCGTTCATCTTTTCGGCAAGGGCCTTGGCATCCTCCAATGCCTTCACGGCTTTATGGGACTGTTGTCGGATGGTTTCAGCCACCACTTTCCGTGCACTTTCTGTCGCTGCTACAGCAAATCCTTGTGGAATCAGGAAGTTCCTTGCGTAACCGGTCTTGACGGTCACGATGTCGTTCTTGGCGCCCAGGCGCTCAAGGTCCTGCTTGAGAATCACGTCCATGTCTCAGGGTCTTGGGCCAATCAGCGGAGCTGATCAGCGAGGTAGGGAAGCAGTGCGAGATGGCGGGCCTTTTTGATGGCCTTTCCCACACGTCTCTGGTACTTGAGGCTTGTTCCTGTGAGGCGGCGGGGCAAAATCTTGCCCTGCTCGTTAATCAGCATCAGGAGGAAGTCGGGGTCCTTGTAATCGATGTACTTGAATCCCTTCTCGCGAAAACGGCAATACCGCTCGTTTTTCGTGTCGATGGCAATCGGGTTCAGGTAACGCACGTTTTTGTTATCGGCCATGTCAGTGGACTTTTTGGCGTTCAGGCTTTGGCTTCTGCGCCCGTTTGCTTGGGCTTTTCGCGGCGATCAGTCTCCCGGTCGCGACGGCTTTCAGCGTATTCGACATGGTTCTTGTCCATCTTGGTGGTCAGGAACCGGATGATGCGCTCGTCGCGACGGAATTCAGTTTCGAAAGGCAGAACCGTGGTTGGTTCGGCATCATACTCCACTAAGTAGTAGAAGCCGGTCGACTTCTTTTGAATCGGATAGGCAAGCTTTCGCATGCCCCAATTCTCTTCGTGGGTGATTTTGGCTCCTTTGTCTTTCAGGAGGCCTTTGAACTTCTTAACCACCTCCTTCGTCTGCTCGTCAGAGAGCACAGGGGTGATGATGAAGACAGTTTCGTATCGATTCCGGAACATATGCAGTGCGCAAAAGGGGGCGCAAAGCTACGCCAAACGAGATGGGTGCGCAAGGGTCAAGGCATTGATTCTCTCCCATCGGCCTGACAACGACAAAATGTGAGCGCCCTGTGCAAAATTGAAGCGCCCGCAATTCATTGTCAAGCCGCACCTTTGGAACATGTCTGATGGGAACAGTTTCCTCGTATCCGCAAGGAAGTACCGACCGACCACTTGGGAAACCGTGGTGGGCCAGAAGTCCATCACAGACACTTTGCGTCACAGTATTGAATCAGGTCACATTGCGCAGGCTTATTTGTTTTGCGGACCACGTGGGGTAGGGAAGACCACCTGTGCTCGGATTTTTGCCAATGCCATCAACGGCTTTACCACCGAGCAGGCAGAACGCAGTTTTAATGTTTTCGAATTGGACGCGGCCTCAAACAATGGGGTTGAGAACATCCGAAGCATCATTGATCAGGTGCGGATCCCGCCACAAGATGGTGAGTACAAGGTGTATGTGATCGATGAGGTTCACATGCTTTCCAAGGATGCGTTCAACGCTTTTCTTAAAACGTTGGAGGAGCCGCCCAAGCACGCGGTGTTCATTCTCGCCACAACGGAAAAGCACAAAATTCTTCCGACCATCCTTTCGCGGTGTCAGATTTATGACTTCCGAAGAATCACCACCCGCGACATTGCCGACCACCTCCTGTATGTGGCGGGCCAAGAAGGTGTGGCCACAGAGCCCGAGGCATTGAATGTCATCGCCCAGCGCGCCGATGGAGCCATGCGTGATGCACTGAGCATTTTTGACCAGATGGTGGCTTCCAGTGGGGAAGGGGTGACCTATGCGGCCGTGACGCGTCACCTCAATGTGCTGGGTCACGACGTATACTTTAATGTTATAGACGCAGCCCTTGAGGGTCGAATCGGAGACATGTTGCTTCAGCTTGAGGAGGTCGTGGCTGCAGGCTTTGATGCCCATCATTTTGTCACCGGTCTCGGACAACACCTTCGCAACCTCATGGTGTGCAAGGATGAGGCCACTCTCTCTCTCATGGAGGCTGGTGCATCCGTGACGGACCGGTTTGGCGAGCAGGCCAAAAAGTGTGGGTTGCATTTTCTCGTCGGTGCCATTGGGCACGCCAATGAGGCAGATCAGCAATATCGAATGTCCAGGCATCCCCGCTTGCTCGTCGAATTGATGCTGATGCGCATCGGCTCTCTCGAAGCGGTTTCCGCGGAGGGAGCAAAAAAAAAATGAGCTCATTCCCATTACGGGATGGGGAATAGACACCGGACTTTTAGAGCCCGTATCGCTTGATGCAGTCAAGGCCGAGTCCCCTTCGGTCCCGTCCGAAGCCAAGCCCGCAGCAGATGTTGCTGCATCAGCAATTCCTCAAGTGACACGCCTGTCTCTTATACACATCTGACGCTGCCGACGATCCTACCTGTGTA
>CAXHAW010000067.1:0-7876 GCA_964014525.1 uncultured bacterium | reverse complement strand
TTCCGTGAAGTCTCGTGGGCTCGGAGATGTGTATAAGAGACAGGGGTTTGTCGGTAGATTGGGGTCATGAACAATCGCAAACTCCTTCGTGTCGTGTTGCCTCTTGTCGCTGCATTCGTTGTAGGGGCGACTTGGTTCACGATTGAGAAACCCCACCGGGATGTGGGAGAGGAGGCCGCCCGATACAAGATGGTTCCCGAAGAACTGCAGGGCGCGCTTTCTCAGGGCGACTCCATATCCAAGGGGTACCTCAATGCCGTGGTCGAGCTTCTCGGCGTGGTAGAGGAGGACGACGGCAGTCGCGTTGTGCTGAACGGCGGGGTGATTGCCGCTTGGGACACAATCCGGGAGCACCGGCGCTTGGAGAAAGGAGAATCGATCAGGCTCAAGGGGCGGGTGACCGGATATGATGACCTGTTCGGGGAGGTTCGAATGGATGGCTTGGTGATCCTTGGGGACACACCATGAAGAGAAGCGCTGTCCGATCTGTGCTCTTGGGCTTGTGGCTTCTGGTTGCAGGAGATGTTGCTGGGCAGCAGTCCTCAGCGCCTTACACCTTCGAGTGGGAGGTGGTGGCGGTGGACAGCATACCGGGGATGACGACGGCGCGGCTGTATGCCAAGCTGGTGAACCCGACAGATTACTTGACGTCCGTATCCGGATGGGATGACATGGTTGGCTTCATTGAGACGACCACATCGTTCTATCAGGATCCCGATGGGTGGGTTACACCAAATGACAACAACCCATTGATTTTTGACCTGTTGCCTTCGTTGCGCTACGACAGTTGGGTCACCATCGGCATTGAGTCCATGGCCTTGGGTGTGACAGGGGAAATTCCGGTGGGGTTGTTTCCTGCAGAGACTGAGTTTTGGGTGGATGGGTTTGAGTCCGGTGGCAACCTTGTGATGGACATAGACGGGGCTTGGTATGTGACTGCAGGAAGTGCCAATGGTTTGGCTGGAGAAGACCTGCGGGTGTTGGTAGGACAATTCACTACCGATGGGGTGATTTCAGGTGTATTGAATCTTCAGGTGTTTCCCGAAGGTGTGGCGTCTGAGGACTTCATGGACGATGTAAATGCCATTGCGATTCCAGAGTTCGACCCTGCGCTGGCAGTGGGTCTGGAGGCGTCGGAATCGAGGGGGAGCTGGGGCATTCGCTGCGAAGAAAATGGGGTCTACCATGTGTTGGAATCGCCCTGTCGGTGGGAGCGTTTGGATATGACAGGTCGAATTGTGGAGACTGGAATGTCCCATGATGGGCGCTTTCATACCCAATGGGGAGGCTTGGTGCGGGTGTGGCCAGAGAATAGAGGTGCTCCTATGTGCAGGCGTATTCCGCTGCCGTAATCCACATTTAAAATTGAGGAACTCGGACTGGTCCAGGGCATTGCGTCGTTCCTGTTTTTTGGGGCAGGTGTTACCGTTCTTTTTGATGCTGTTTTTCGGCGTTTTTCAGAAAGCCACTGAGAACTGTGGGCCGCCGAAGCGGGGATTGGCCTCCTGCCCTTGATGACGGGCCTGGTCTTCTTTGGAGGTTCCGTTCGCTGCATGGTGCACATGGACCGCATCTTAGAATACTCAGACCGTCGTGCCCGAAGCCGGGTGCGAAAGGAGCGCCTGTACGCAGAAATTGAGTTGCGCAGGAATGAGGGCACCCACCTCAGACCAGTGTGCATGGGCGCGATCTAATCGCCTTGCGATTCACAACAAAAAAAGGCGCCAAGGGACGCCTTTTTTGTTCGTTGGAATTTGATGCTCAGAGGTGGATGACCTCATCATAAGCTGCAGCAGCGGCTTCCATCACCGCTTCGCTGAGCGTGGGGTGGGGGTGCACTGTCTTGATGATCTCATGTCCTGTGGTCTCCAGCTTTCGGATGGCCACAATTTCAGCGATCATCTCTGTGACGTTGGCTCCAATCATGTGGCCACCGAGGAGTTCTCCATACTTGGCATCGAAGATGAGTTTGACGAAACCGTCCTTGTGTCCGGCAGCACTGGCCTTTCCGGAAGCGCTAAAGGGAAACTTTCCGACCTTGATGTCCATGCCTTCCTTCATGCAGGCTTCCTCTGTCATCCCCACGCTCGCCACTTCTGGGAAGCAGTAGGTGCAGCCGGGTATGTTTCCGTAGTCTAGGGGCTCCACGTCGAGGCCCGCAATTTTCTCTACACAGAGGATGCCTTCTGCGCTGGCCACATGGGCCAAGGCTGGCCCCGGCACGCAATCTCCGATGGCGAAGTAGCCTGGAATGTTGGTCTTGTAGAAGTCATCAACGATCACTTTTCCTCGGTCCGCAGCGATCCCCACTTCTTCGAGGCCAATTCCCTCGATGTTGGAGACGACACCCACGGCACTCAGAACCACATCGGCATTGAGGATCTCCTCACCGCCCTTGGTTTTGACGTGGACTTTGCAACCGGTACCCGATGTGTCCACCCCGGTTACCTCGCTGGAGGTCATGATCTTTATGCCGGTTTTTTTGAAGCTTCTGGCGAGCTGTTTGCGCACATCTTCATCTTCGACTGGAACGATGTGGGGCATGTATTCTACGATGGTCACATCGGTGCCGATGGCGTTGTAGAAGTAGGCAAATTCCACACCGATGGCACCGGATCCCACAACCACCAGTTTTTTGGGTTGCTTCTTGAGTGTCATGGCCTCGCGGTAGCCGATGATGTTTTTGCCGTCTTGAGGGAGGTTGGGCAGTTGGCGGCTACGGGCACCGGTGGCAACAATCACATTTGCAGCTTCGATGACCTGTTTGGTTCCGTCGGTTGCGGTGACCTCCACCTTGCGTCCAGCGAGGAGCTTTCCGTCCCCCATGATCACATCGATCTTGTTCTTCTTCATGAGGAACTGAACCCCCTTGGACATGCCGTCGGCTACACCGCGAGAGCGCGACACCATGCCGTCGAAATCCACCTTTGGTTTGGCCACTTTGATGCCGTAGTCCTCCGCGTGCTCGATGTATTCGAATACGTTGGCGCTCTTCAACAAGGCCTTGGTTGGGATGCACCCCCAATTCAAACAAATGCCGCCCAAAGACTCCCGCTCCACGACCGCCACTTTCATGCCGAGTTGGGATGCGCGGATGGCGGTCACGTATCCTCCAGGGCCACTGCCCAAAACCAGAATGTCGTACTTCATTGGTGTGCGTTTCGAAGGGCGAAAATAGGTGCCTTACCTTAGGGTTCATGCGCCGTGGCGAACCTTCTTTTCTGCCTTGTGACTCATGGGGGTGGTATTTGGGTCAGCTGCTCTTGGTTTTGTTCGTCTTGGGGTGGCGGGCAATGGGCATTGCGCAGGGTTTGGTTGAAGACCCGCCGGAGGGCCGGTTGGACGGGATCACCGTTTTGGCGCCAGATCGAGCGCATTTTCAGTTGCGTGCGCCAGTGAAAGACCACGTCAACCTTCGAGGGGACTTCAATAATTGGCAGATCGATGGTGATTTCGAGATGAACCAATCCATTGATGGAAGCACCTGGTGGATTGAAGTGGACGGTCTCGACCCCGGCGCTTGGATTCGCTTTCATTACCTCATCGACGATACGCTGGAAGTGGCGGACCCATACGCCCCCGTCGTTCTCGACCCTTGGAACGATGGGTACATCCCGCCGGAGACCTTCCCCAATAGACCCCCTCATCCAAGTGAACATGCGTTTTGGCCCGTCGGTGCGTTCCGGACGGTAGAACCCGAATTCCAATGGACTGATGCTGGGTTTTCAAAGCCGGCACAAGACCGCTTGGTCATCTATGAGTTGCTTGTTCGGGATTGGGATGCATCGCGCGATTTCGATGCTGTTGTGGAGCGGCTGGACCATTTGTCTTGGCTGGGGATTACGGCCATCGAGCTCATGCCGGTGAGTGAGTTTGACGGCAACCTAAGTTGGGGCTACAACCCCGGACCGCGTTTCGCTGTGGACAAAGCCTATGGCACAGCGGCTTCGTTGAAACGTCTTGTCAATGAGGCCCATGCCCGCGGCATTGCCGTCATTCTGGATGTGGTACCCAATCACAGTTTCGGACTGGACCCCTTGCTCCGGATGTACCAGACCGAAGAGGGTACGCCAGCGCCGGCAAACCCATGGTTTAATGTGAGTCAGATCCACCCCTATGGACTGGGATCTGACATTGATCATGGTGACCCTTGGACTAGGGAGTTTTGGAAACGCGCTCTGGATTATTGGATTGAGGAGTTCCATGTGGACGGGTATCGGATCGACCTTTCCAAGGGGCTGACACAGACGTTTACACTGGGGGATGTGGGGGCTTGGAATGCCTATGACCAGAGTCGGGTGGACATCCTCTTTGACTATGGCAATCACGTTTGGTACAACCACCCTGGCACCTACATGATATTGGAGCATCTGGGAGACAACCCAGAGGAATCGGCCCTGGCCAATGGAGGATTTCTTCTTTGGGGCAAATCCACCAGTGCCTTCACCCAGGCATCGCTGGGGTATGGCGGTGACTTTAGCCAAGCCTCTTGGCAAGCGCGGGGTTGGAATTGGCCAAACCTGATTGCGTATTTCGAGAGCCACGATGAGCAGCGCATTGCCCATGACTTGATGCTCTATGGAAATTCTCAGGGTTCATATGACACGAAATCCCTCGCTACGGCGATGGACCGGTTGGCCATGACGCATGCCTTTCTCTTTGCGCTGCCTGGTCCCAAGATGATGTACCAGTGGGGAGAATTCGGTTACGATGTCTCGATTTATGATTGCTTGAATGGCAATTATGAGGAGGCCTGCAAACTGGACGAAAAACCGGAGCCATGGGATGACATAGTGTTGGTGCCAGAACGCCAAGGCTTGGCGCGGGCCATAAAAAAACTGTGTGAATTGAAGCGGTCGGAACCTGCATTTGGGACCTATGATTTCGGCATTGATTTCGGTGGCTCTGGAAAGCGCCTCCACCTCTACACACCCAATCAGAATGTGGTCCTCGCGGGCAATTTCGATGTGGTGGGGTTTGATATGGTGCCTGGATTTCCGCACACTGGACTCTGGACGGATGCCATCAGCGGAGGTGATTTAGAGGTGGCCGATCTCACGACCCCGCATTACTTCGAACCAGGCCAATGGCACCTGTGGATGGACACCCCCGTATCGCCTGTGGATGAACTTGATTCCTTGTTGCTGGATGCGATTTGTGCGGATTCAGCTGCTGTAAACTTTGGTGCTGCTGGCGCCTGCGAGTACATGGTAACCGTGGCGTTGGATGCGACGGATTTGTTTGACTCAGGCACCGCGTCTTCGTTGGGGTTTCATGTTGCGGGATCCTTTCAGGGCTGGTCGCCCTCAGGCACGGAATTGGTGGAGGATGGGGATGGCATGTGGTCGGCTTCGTTTGAAGCTGCTGTTGGAGACTTGGTTGAGTTCAAGTTCATCAACGGCAACAACTGGGGTGCTGTTGAGACCGTTCCATTTGGATGCGGGGCGCCAGATGGGTTTGGCGGTCAGAACCGCCAGTGGGTTGTTTCTGGGGCAGATGTGATTGGGCCATTTTGTTTTGGGGCTTGCGCAGCTTGCGAATCCAATCTCGATTACCCTGGTTGCATGGATTCCGAGGCCATGAACTTCGATTCAGGAGCGACATTGGACGATGGATCGTGTCAGTATGATGTGGTGTTTAAGGTGGATGTGTCTGAACTCACTGTGCCGCCAAATACTGTTTATTTGGCCGGCTCTTTTCAAGGTTGGGATGTTGCTGGGACACCGATGAACGAGTTGGGCAACGGCCTTTGGGAGCGTCAGGTCACGGTGACGGGGTCTGATTCAATTCAATACAAATTCCTGTCATCCCCGGATTGGGATGATGCTGAGGTGGTCCCCATGGAGTGTGGGATGGACAATACGTTGGGAGCGTTCAATCGCGTGTTTTCGCCCACTGGAGCTTTGACCGAGTTGCCCGCGGTGTGTTTTTCGTCTTGTGTTGCTTGTGAAGCCTCGGACGGAGGGGGGGGAGATGACCCTACTGACCCTATTCTGGGTTCCGATTTCTGTGGTCCTGGAACGGTTTGGGATGATGTCGCTCAGTTGTGTGTCGGGTTGACCACATGCGATGAAGACATCAATGGAGATGGCTTGATCAGTGTCTCGGATGTCTTGGCCCTGCTGTCGGCATTTGGATCTGTCTGCCCTTGATGCAATGCGACAGTGGTAAATGTGAAAAGGCCCGCTTCGGCGGGCCTTTTCATGTGCTGCTGTTACTTGTCCTCAGTGGACAATGAGTGGGCTTCGGAACATGCCGTTGGGTCCCTCGCCCCGGACAAAGTAGGTTCCGGCCGCCCAATTGCCCACTTCGATGGCCATGCGGTGCTGTCCGCTGGCGAGCTGACCGTCGTGGAGGAGGGCAATTTCTGCACCGCGTGCATCGAGTATGGCGATTCGCATTTGGCTCTCCTTGTTCAGATTCAAATTCATCCACGCCGTGCTGTGCGCGGGCATGGGCGAGATGGAGAATTCGGAGATGAGCTCGGAATCAATGACCGCGTTGGTTGCCGATTCGAAACGAAGGATGGGTAGCATGTCTCCTGCCTGTCCCAATTCTTCACCACCTTCTAGGTTCAGTGCGTCTCCAGAATTGAATTCTTGCCCTTCCACCCAGAGGCGGAACGTGACTTCGCCTGCGCTTTCGAGCATGATGGCCATTTGGGCAGCGGTGATGTCATTCACCGTGATGACGGGCCGAGCGGCCACACAGTTCTCATTCACAAAGGCACCGATATAGGCTTCACCATTGACGGGTTGTTCGTCCAATCGAATTTCTGCTGCCAATGCTGAGGCGAAGGGAGATAGAACCACTGTCCAGCCGGTCATCTCCTGAGCGGCATCGCCATCGGCACGAAGGCCCGCAATGCCCATCCCGGGTCCGTCCTCTGGCGTGGCATCGGGGTAGGTCAACGTGCTGGATTCGAGCATCCGGATCCAATAGGCGCGGCCTGGCTCCATGTCTTGGAGGCTGTTGAAGGCGGCGTCATTGGCCGGATTCCATACGGTTCCGTTTTGTCCGTCGATCACCGTTCCAATCAAACCGTCAATGGAATTCAGGGCGTTTGCGACGGTCATAGAGGTTTGTGGTACGTAGCCGATGATGTTCCACCCTGTGTTCAGGTCGAGGGGAACCGAAGCTGCGTCAAGGGGGAGTCCATTGCTGCTCCATGTGCCTTCTTCTTCCATCTTGATCACATATCCCGCAGCATCGGAATGCATTTGAAGGGAGTTGAATACACTCGGTATTCCTGGTGTGTAGCTCGAACCAAGGGCAAAGGCATCATCGCCGAGCACCTTGAGAAGGCTGTTGCCCAGGGCGTCTTCATAAAGACTGCTGATGGCATAATTTTCAGGTGTGATGTTGGTGGAGACGTAATTCCACCCTTCTGTGAGCGTCACTTCCAAAGTGGTTGCGGAGCAGTTTGCGTCGAACATCAACGGGGCGTCAAAGGAGCCGTATTCACCAAAAGACAGGGCGGTGACGCTCGCGTCCACAGCGCAGGTGCTGCACTCCATCTGGTTGAAGAAGACAAACTCGACCATCTCCTCTCCTCCAGCAAGGGAAACGGTCATGTTGATAAAGGTGGCACTTTCGAATTCGATGATCTCTCCTGTGCCGCGCAGTTCATCTCCCACAAAGGCCCCAATGGCATCCCCTGTGGTGGCATTTTGGCCTTCTACGGTAACCAACGCAAGAACGGTGGCCACGCTTGGATAGGTGACGGGGTCTCCCCATTCAGGTTGACATTGATACTGGCAACTTCCATCTTCTTCGGTTGCGTTTGCATCGAAGTTGGTGGCGTCTCCGTCAGTGCAGCCCTCGATTTCATCTCCGTCGCAGATGCCGTCTCCATCGGCGTCGGCGAGGCAGTTGC
>CAXHAW010000066.1:0-7995 GCA_964014525.1 uncultured bacterium | reverse complement strand
GGATCGTCGGCAGCGTCAATGTGTATAAGAGACAGGTGCAAAGCCAAATCCATCGGCCCCCACAATGGCCCCCGCTTGAAGGATACAGCCAGCGCCCAAGGCGCAGTCGTGGCCAATGACGCTTCGCGGACCAATCTGGCAACCTTCACCCAATTTGGCCTCTCGGCCCACAATCACCCCTGATTCGATGGTGCTGTTTTTTTCGATGATGGCCCCGGCTCCTACATGACTTAGAGCCCCAATTCTCACGCCATCTCCAATTTTGGCGCTGGGGTGAATCACTGCACTTGGGTCTACAAATAGTGTTGGATCAAGCTCTGTGGAGTTCGGTGAAAAGGCCTGCATCAGTTGAGCCATTGCTGAATAAGGGTCAGGGACGCGAATCAGTGTGGTGCCCGGATTGATGGGCCCGGAGAGCGCCAAGGATTCCGATACGAGTACCACTGATGCGGACGTCTTGTATAGCTGAGCTTCATAGGCCGGGTTGGCCAGGAAGGTCAATTCTCCGGGTCCAGCGTCTTCAATACCAGCGAACCCAGTCAAGGCTTCACCTGATTCCCCTTCAATGCGGCCATCCAACAAGGCTACGACGTCGCCGATGTTCACCTTCATGTGTCCAAATTACGCAACGGCGCTCAGGCAGGGTTGGACGAAGGTGGGGTGTTGGCGGAGCATGCGTTCGCAAACTCGTTTTGGGTCACGGCCTGGTCCACAAGAGGCGCACCTGTTTCCGAGAGTAGGACCATGTGCACAGCGTTTCCAGCGTTCTTCTTGTCCTTCAAAGCCCATGTCCAAAGTTCGCTTGGTTCGGGGGGGGTGACAGGACAGTGAAATTTCTGGTTCAACTGATCCCTCAGCGCAAGCAAGTTCAATGCATCGGTGGATCCTTTTTTGAAACGGCCCGCGCTCAGGGTCAGCTCAGCTCCGAGTCCCCATGCGACGGCTTCGCCATGCAACAAGTCCAAGCCTTCAGCCATGGCCCAAGATTCCAATGCATGACCAAACGTGTGTCCGAAATTCAGCATTTTGCGAACGCCCGTGACTTCTTTCGGGTCTTGATTCACAATGTTCTCCTTAATGGCAATTGATTCCATGATGAGCGAGGCAAAGGCGTCGCTGTCCGTAGGTGCGTCATCCATATTTAACTGGGACATGCGGTGGGACACGTCTTCAGGAGAAAGGGTAAGCAACAAATGCTTGATATGCTCGGCAAGCCCTGATTTCAATTGACGTGGAGGAAGGGTGGACAAGAAGGCGGGGCAAAGGCTGACGCCTGAAGGCCTTGCAAAGGTTCCAATTCGGTTCTTGGCGCCCATGAGGTTGATTCCCGATTTCCCCCCCGAGGCTGCGTCCACCATGGCGAGCAGTGTGGTCGGAACAAGCCAGAAGTCGAGACCGCGGAGGTAGGTGCTTGCCACAAACCCTGTCAGGTCGGTTACGGTCCCTCCCCCCAAACCAATCAGAGCACTGCTTCGATCGTATCCAACTTCCTCAAGGCTGCTCCAAAGGGCGTGGGCATGCTCGATGCCCTTGATGGACTCCCCGTCTTGAGACAGGCATAGAAAGTCTGTATGCGGTGGAAGGAGCGGGATAATTAAAGGAAGGCAGTGTCGCTCGGTGTTGGGGTCCATTACGACAGCAATTCTGGTGGGTCGGGTGCGGTCAATCCAATCCAGCACCCGAAGCATGTGCGGGTCGAACTCAGGAGATGTCATGAGGAGAAGGGGCTGAATACGAAACAAGCGGACCGCTTGTAGTCCGCTTGTCTTAAGTGGTACCACCTGGATTCGAACCAGGGACACATGGATTTTCAATCCATTGCTCTACCACCTGAGCTATGGTACCGATGAAGGGACGCAAAGGTATGTAAAGATAGCGCACCGAAGCAGGGTGTTTCACTTGTATAATATTTATACGAGTGGAGGGGGGTTATCATCATCAGGGTTTTGTAACAAACATCCGGAAGAAGTTAATTTTCGACTAAACGTAAAAAAACATAGATCAAAATAGGTAAGGCCGTATAAAAAAGGGCTGTGAGTTTGTGAGCGTAAATGATTTTGGTCATCACAATTCATAAATTCACGGAGTCCCTCGTCTGGGATATAAAACCGCGTTAACCAAATCGCTTGACAAATGATGTCTAAGTCCATCAACATGGTCGCAGCCCTGTTTTGTTGCTTGACCACAATGTTCGCACAGCAACAGGTTGCTGTGAATTCCGCCCCTGCCCCTGACGGGTATGGCCTGGAGGTAGAAGTCATAAACGAAGACATCGGAATCCTCGTAGGAGCGGGGGGTGTTATCGACCTCACGGGATACAGCACCACCCGTGTGAGTGTCATCACTGTGAATGCAACCGACTTTCTGTCTTCAGTTTCAGGTGATGCCACCAATCCGACCTATTTAGAGACCACCACCAGTTTCTGGCATTCCGCCCTTGGAGCCGGGGTCCCAAATGGCATTTCACCGTTTCTCTTGCCGGTTTTTCCTGACTTGGCCTTTGACAGTTGGGTTACGATTGGTTTGGAAAGTGCACCTGACGCTGTTGCCGGAGAGGCCAATGTGAGCACGGTACAGTCTGACGCCAACCCTTGGCTGACCAATTTTGACCCAGTAGGCGGCAACATCGCCATTGATGATGGCATCGGTGGAGCTTGGTATGCCTTGAATGGTGACGCCAACGGAGTGGCTGGTGATGACCTCAAAGTTCTGGTGGGTCAGTTCACCACCACGGGCGAGATCAGCGGTCAGCTCTACGTTCAGGTCTTTATAGAAGGTGACGGAAGCAATGAGTTCCGTGACACCTTCTACTTCGGCGCCGGAGGACCGGTTCTCGGTTGTACCGATGCCGCTGCCTGTAACTTCAATGGAGAAGCCACCGAGGATGACGCTTCCTGCACTTATCCCGATTCCACGAACGTGGACTGTGATGGCAACTGTCTCGCAGATGCAGATGGCGATGGGGTTTGCGACGAAGACGAAATCGCCGGTTGTACGGACGCGGCAGCCTGCAACTATGACGCCAGTGCGACGGATGATGATGACTCTTGTTTGCTTTTGACCGATTCCTGTGACTCCTGTGACGGGAATGGCGGAATCGCAGACGGTGACGCTGATGACAACGGCATTTGTGATGCTGATCAGATTGACGGTTGTATGGAGTCTGGTGCCTGTAACTACAATGCAGCGGCCAATTCAGACGACGGCAGCTGTGAGTACACATCTTGTTCAGGTTGTATCGACCCCGAGGCTTGCAACACAACGGACGGTGCCACCATTGATGATGGTTCTTGTACCTACCCAGCGGCAGCCAATCTCGATTGCGATGGCAACTGCCTGAACGACACAGACGGAGACGACGTTTGTGATGAAGATGAAATTGGTGGTTGCACGGATGCGGAAGCGTGTAATTACAGCGGAGCGGCTACGGACGATGATGGGTCCTGCTCCTTCCCCGCTGATTACCCCAACAACACACTCGACTGCGATGGAAATTGTGTGAACGACACAGACGGTGACGGCACATGTGATGAAGACGAAGAGGACGGTTGTACCGATGCCGCCGCTTGTAATTACATGCCAAACGCTACAGAGGACAATGGCTCATGCCTGTACCTCGACGCTGTGGGCGATTGCGGAGGTGATTGCGGTTCAGACTCGGACGGTGATGGCGTTTGCGACAACCTAGAGGTTGTCGGTTGCCAGGTCGAAAGCGCGTGTAATTATGATGCGGCTGCCACTGATGCTGGTGATTGCGACTACCCGCTTGATGTTTGCGGAGCGAGCAATGTGGATTGTGGTTGTAATTGTTTGAACGACGCTGACGAAGACGGAATCTGCGACGAGGACGAAAGTGCTGGTTGTACCGACCCTGTTGCCTGTAACACTGGCGACTTCACCGATACTGACAATAGCCTTTGTGAGTATGCGGTTGACGTGAATGGTGGGGTTACCAACTTGGATTGCGACGGCAACTGTTATAACGATGCCGACGGCGATGGTGTTTGTGATGAGGATGAGATTGTAGGATGTCAGGATGACACGGCTTGCAACTTTGACGCTTCCGCAACTGATTCAGGCGCGTGCAACTACGCTGACGCCGGATACGATTGTGATGGAAACTGCTTGGCCGACGCTGATGGCGACGGTGTTTGCGATCCATTCGAAATCATCGGTTGCCAGGAAGAGGCGGCATGCAACTACGATGCGACAGCAACGGACGCTGGCGATTGTGATTACCCAGTCGACCTCTATGGGGTGGACTATGTGGACTGCATTGAGGCCTGCTTGAACGACCTTGATGATGACGGCATTTGTAACGAGGAAGAGGCCCTTACTTCAGACGGAGGAGCCATTGCTGTAGCCATGGCTGCTGGAGCGGCCATTGATAGCTCAGCTTCACTTCTCGGGTCTACGCTTGATGGGCCTTCTGCGGCCTCATGCGGCTCTGTTTTCTTGCCCGTTGATGCGGCATGGGACGTTGCCGGTTACAACCTCAATACCCTGCCATCCGAAGTGTTGGAGGAGTTGATGGAAGGCCACTTCTTCCCAGGACTTTGCGGCCCATTGGCCGATGGTTTGTCATACACCAACAGCTTGGGCGAAGCGTTCACATATTCCTCTGCTGATGGCAGCCTGATGAATGCAGATGGTGACGCACTCACCATCATTGACGGAGGTTTCCTATTTGCTAGCGACAGCTACCTCTATTCTATTGGTAGCGTGATTCCTCTGGACAGTGCCGACCCATGCTTGGGTTGTGCCAGCCTGGACATTGACGGTGATCTCGCAGATTACACCGTAGAGTGCGAGTCAGACTTGGAGGCCGCCACAGCTGCTGCTGTTACAGGCTTTGCTTGTAATGATTTGGAATTGGACGAAGTGGTGACGGTGAAAGGTCTCGCTGATGGTCGGAATCAAATCTGCACGGGGGGGGGTACCACCCAAGGGTGGAACGCGACCACGGCTGGTGACGATCCGGATTTCAACAACGGTCCTGACGCTTTGCTGCAGTTCTACGACATGAACGGCGACATGAGCCAAGGCCATTACTTCTTGGAAGACGCCGCCAACGGTGGTGTGAGCCTGACTCAGTTCGAAAACGGAACCGCCATCCTTGAAGGTGTGGTGATGGACAGTGACAACAACGACCTCCGCCTTGAGATTCACCTCTTCTTCGAAGGCCGCACTGCGGGTACTGACTGGGCAGGTGGATTCAAGAATGACTACGGTTGTGCTGCAAACACTGACCTATGGACAATGTACACCTTGAACAACGCTGCTTCTTATGCGGTGGGTGGTCCAGGAGCATGGCAGTTTGGGACTTTGATCCACTTCAACCACCAGCCAGCCAGTCAGTATTTCGGATTCCAATTGGGCAATGGTGCAAACAACCACAACTGCGACGAGAATGGGTTCTCGGGATGGTTCAGCTGGATGGGTTCAATTGCCGGCGAGAGTGCAATGGGCTTCGCAGGTGACGTCATTTCTACACTTGAACCCAACTGTGACTTCGCTACAGATTGTCAGGAAGGTGAGTATGCCGAGTTCCACTATATCGCGTTTGACGATCAGTGCAACATCGCAACGGAGATTATTCAAATGGTGACACGCGACGACACGCAAGCCCCTTCCTATGTGTCTGGCGGTGATGACGTCTTGCTGACCTGTGATGAGAGTGACCAATGGTTGTTAGACAATCCAGCTGATGCTGAGGTTGTGCTCTTTACCGACAATTGTGATGACAGTGAGTACGGTTGTGCCGCTGGGTTCGATCCGAACACTTCAGGTTTTGCCGATGGCAACACTGTGTTTGTATGTGTTGAGCTAGTGGGCCAGACCACGGCTGAGTATACCGCAAGCAGCTGCCTTGTCTTGAATCGCACTTGGGTTGCAACGGACTGCTTCGGAAACCAGTCTTACCACGTTCAGGTCATTACAATCGAAGACAACACGAGTCCTGAAGTCGCTGTCTCAGCGCCTGCAGATGTAACGTTGAATGTGAATGGTCTTTGCTATGTGGACCTCGACCCGAGCAACACCGGAGAGGGAATGCCGAGTTACAGTGACAACTGTGACCTTGCTGACACGGGCATGACATTTAGTGATGAGGTTGTGGACAGTGCGAGCACGGGATGCTACAGCATCATCCGCACATGGACAGTAATGGCCACAGACAGCTGCGGCAATTCCAATGTTACAAGTGATGATCAGCGCATTGACATCCAAGATCAGATTGCTCCGTCTTTCCTTGCTGAAGGAGTGGACACATTGGAGTGCGATCTCTGGGGTGCTTGTGACTATGACTACCTCAATAGCCTTGGCCTTGTCACGGTGACCGACAATTGTGAGATGAGCCATGTCGACGCTGAGTGCACGCCACTTTCTGCAGGGTGTTGGGATGACTACATCATCGATTACACGGCTGTGGACATGTGTGGAAACACAAGCACATTCCAACAGATTGTGGTGGTTGTCGACCGCACGCCTGCTGAGTTCACCTTGGCCCCTGCAGACTACACCCTCGAGTGCAGTGATGCTAGCCTGACGGGTTCAGTTGAGCACGAGCTTGGCAACCTCTATTCTGTGCCTGAGTTTGCGCCTGGTGATGGCATGCACGCTGAAGCCATGGACAACTGTGATGCTGAGGCGTTGGTTAGCTATAGCGATCTCATCCTCACCACGCTTTGTCTCCAAGAGTACACGATCAAGCGTACCTATAGCACGATGGACTGCTCAGGCAACTATGCTGAGCACATCCAATACATCACAATTGAGGACACCACTGCTCCCGAATTCACCGCCTTCCCAGCTGACGCGACGGTTGAATGTGATGCCGTTCCAGCCGTGGCCGAGCTGAGCACGCTCGCTGCTTTAGACAATTGCGACCCTGATGTGGACATCGCCTATCTCGGTGAGGTCCGCGCGGATGGTGCATGTGAGGATACGTACACGTTGACCAGAACATGGTCCACTGCGGATTGTGCTGGAAACACGCGCGAACAGAGCCAAACCATCGAGGTGCAAGACACCACGAGTCCAGAGCTTTCGATCGCGTGCCCGGCAGACCTCTTGTATGCCAATATTTGTTTCGCGGACGGTGATTTGAGCCTCGCGACCAATGGTGAGCCAACTTGGGAGGTAAGCGACAATTGTGACGCTGAGGTGTCGGTTTCCTTCACACATGCTGATGTGGCCGTGGCTGACTGCAGCGATGGTGACAGTGCTGATCAGGGAAGCTATACGCTGACCCGCACGTTCACGGTGACCGCCGTGGACAACTGTGGCAACATGACAGAGTTGAGTTGCGATCAGGTTCTCACCTTCACGGATGAGGAGGCCCCCATGTTTGATGGCAATCCTGATGAGCTCTATCCTGCGCCCATCACTTGCGGCGACATGCCCGATCCATTTGACATGAGCATCCTGCCATTGCATGCCAGTGACAACTGCGACAGCGAGTTGACCTACGAAATTTCGACGGCCTTCTTGACGTCCGGATCCTGCCCAGGCACTTATGTCCGCATTTGGACGGCATACGATGACTGCGGCAACCAAGCACAGAGCGCTGTCCAGTATGTGGCCACCGTCGACACGCTTGCCCCAGAGTTCGACTTCTGCCCAGACGACATCACCGTTTACTTGGATGAAAACTGCAGCACCGCTCTGAGCACGGATGTGACTGGCATGGCCACCGTGACGGACAACTGTGATTCTGATCCTGATGTATGGCACGAGGATGTGAGCTTCATTGATTTGCCTTCTGTCTGTGACACCGACGGTGCTGACTATGTGTACGTTACGGATGATGCAGCGCACAACGGTTCTTACCAGTTTACGCGTGTCTTCTACGCTGAGGATGCCTGTGAGAATGAGAACTGGAAGTCCAACAGCTACTGTGAGCACATCATCACGGTTCTAGACCAAATCGATCCGTTCATGACGGTGGATTGGCCAGCAGACCGCACTGAGACACTCAATGCAGCTTGTGATGCG
>CAXHAW010000065.1:0-8037 GCA_964014525.1 uncultured bacterium | reverse complement strand
TCGGAGATGTGTATAAGAGACAGGAAGGACTACCAGCTCGCCAGTGGCCTCAGTGACGATGTTGAGAGCGATGACTTTGTGGGAACTCACACGGGCTCGACTTCCTTGGCTGCTGATTGGCCTCTTCGGTGGGTTGGCCGGGGCCTATGTCATCGGTGCATTCGAGATTGAACGCTTTCCATCTTTGGCGCTCTTCATTCCCCTTATTGCGGCCATGGGGGGCAATGTTGGCGTCCAATCTGCAGCCATTGTCGTTCAAGGCCTGGCAGGAGGCAAAACCCCCGCAGATGCTCGCCTTGTTACTCGCCTTTTCAAAGAGCTATCGGTTGCACTGCTCAACGGAGCCATTTGCTCCGTGGTGATTTTGGGCGCGAGCATGGCGCTCGGGTATGGCTGGAATTTGAGTGTGACTGTCAGCCTTTCTCTCATTGCGGTCATCGTTTTTGCTGCCCTCTTCGGCACCTTTGTCCCCCTTACCCTAGACCGATTCAAAATCGACCCGGCCCTCGCGACCGGCCCGTTTATCACAACCGCAAACGACATCATCGGGTTGATCATCTACTTCGGCATCGGGATGCTGATGGCGGCCTGACCCCATTGCCTTGGCCATGAAGGTCCTCTTCCTCGAAACGGTGCATCCCATTCTGGCCCGAAGACTCAATCAGGCTGGCATGACTTCCGTCGATGCTGCAAATTCAAACCCATTGGAGGCTGCCCGAGCGCATCCGGATGCAGAGGGGGTGATCCTCCGCAGCAAGGTCAACGTTGACGGCACGCTTTTGGATGCATTGCCTGCATTGCGCTTCATCTGTCGATCAGGCGCCGGAATGGAAAACATCAACCTCGACATCACCAAGGACCGTGGCATCAAGGTCTTCAATAGCCCCGAAGGAAACCGGGATGCCGTCGGAGAGCATGCCCTTGGCATGCTGCTTTCACTGTTGAATCTCCTCCGTGAGGCAGACGGTTCGGTCAAGGCTGGACAGTGGGATCGCGAAGGCCACAGGGGCATGGAAATCCGAGGCAAATCAGTCGGCATTCTGGGCTACGGCCACATGGGGAGCGCCTTTGCCGAGAAGCTCAGTGGATTTGGGTGCCGCATCCTTGCATGTGATCCCCACCGGGAGGACCATGCGAGGGCCCTTGGCGGAAAGGTGGAGGCCGTGGACCTGAACACCCTTCAAAAAGAGGTGGACATCCTGAGCTTGCATTGCAACCTCACACCAGAAACCCGAGGCCTGATAGACAGCAAATTTTTGGCTGCATTTGCTAAGCCTGTCATTCTAATCAACACGTCCCGGGGTCAGGTGGTGCAAACAGCAGACCTGCTTGAGGCCCTTAACAAAGGCCGCGTCATCGCAGCAGGACTGGACGTATTCGACCGAGAAGCAAACGGGTTCGATGCCATCTCTTCAGATGGTGAGGATGCGGCCGTTTGGGATCGCCTGATGGCCCACCCCCGGGTACAGGTCAGCCCGCACGTGGCGGGCTGGACCGAAGAAAGTTATGTGAAATTGTCGTCTGTGCTCGCCGACAAAGTGCTCGCCGAATTCGGCGGCTGATTCAGTTTGTGCGCTCGCGGGAATTCGCAGAGTACAAGACCTTGAGTGCAGAGGCTTTTCTCAACTCCTGCTTGACGTCTGTCACCACGCCCATCTTGGTGTCCTGGTCCACCTTCATGGAAACCCACATCTTGGTCTGCTCGGCTTCTGCCAAGGTCAAACGTTCGTTTTCAACCCAATCCCGAATCTGAGCCACATCGGCGAACTGGTCGTTGAGTTGGATAACCGGCTCAGTGCCGTATCGCTTGTCCTGCGGGGGTCCAATGTTGATGTACCGAATGAGGTGCTTCTTTTCAATCTTGTAGATTTCAGAAGCCTCGGGGCGAATGACACGCACCATTTCCTCTTCTGTTCGCAGCACGGTGGCCACCATGAAGAAGAAGAGGAGCATGAAAACGATGTCCGGCAGCGAGGCTGTGGAAATGGCCCCCGTCTCGCGCTTCTTTTTCTTGAACTTGCTCATCAGTAGTAGCCTTGGCTTGCGTCACGCGGCTCTGCTTCGGAAATCCGCTGAGGGAACACAAGACGAATGGCCTTGATCTTGTCGAGCAAGCTCGCCTCCTTGGTGCGGCCGTATCGCTCCTCCAAAGACCCATAGGACTCATTGAATTTCGCAACAGACAGCTCATCACGCAGCTCATTGACCGCGGCCTCTAACTCGTTCTGCACTTGCAGGTAGAGATCGTAAGACGTGTTGCGGTCCGTTTGTAGACTGATGAGGGCTGAACCAGGCAATTCTCGGTAGTCGCCACCAAAGAGCGCAATGGCCTTGAGCTTCTCTCGGACTTTTTCCGCCCTCTTGTCCTGCCCTGCTGCAAGAAGACTCTGCTCCAGCACCACCAGGTCTGCCTTGCGGACCCACTGACGCTCTGGATACTTCATGTTGTCGTCACCAAGCACCACATTTGGACGCTCAGGATGAATCAATCCGGTACCTGTGGCAACCAAGAAATCCTTGGCGCCGTCCTTGAGCTGGTCAATTGAGAGCACCTCTTTCTCGACGAGTAACTCATCACGAAAGTTGGTTCTGACGTTGTAGACATCTCCGTCTTTGACCTCCTGCTGCTCCATATCCGGCGGAACCGGTGGAGGCAGCTGGCGCTTCACGCCCTCATCGCTATCGATGGTGGTGGTGACGAGCCAGAAGATCAACAACAGGAAGGCGATATCCGCCATCGACCCCGCATTGATTTCCTGAAGTTCCCTGCGTGCCATGGTGGTTTACAGCCAGTTTTTGAGAATGGTCTTGCCTTCCACCACGATGATGGACACAATGGCCAGAACCCCCAAGATGTAAATGAACTGAATGCTGGCGTCAGCAATTTTGACGTCCTGCTCCGTGACGGCAGCTCCGCCCATCAGCATGGCTTCAGTGACTGTGGTGTCTGCCATGACCCAAGCAATCAGGCCAGCAATGAAGAACACCGCGAAACCGATCAGGGCGCCCATCGCACGCTTGGGCTGGGTCATGAGCTTCTGGACGAAGTGATACAAGCCGAAGCCAAGGATGGCCAAGACACAAACCAAACCTGTGTAAAGGTTCAAGCTAACCAGACTCTCAACGGGACCGTTGGGGTCATCACTGTTGATGGCAGAGATCACCCAGACGCAACCCAGAACGATAATCAGGATGCGAAGGGCAATGAGGGCCGAGCGGATGGAGATGGCTTTCATGGTACTGCTGTTTTGCGACCGCAGAACCGATCAGCCGTTCAACTTCTTCTTGTACACGAGGTCCACGAGGTCCATGGACGCTTCCTCCATATCGAAGACAATGCCGTCGATTTTGGAGAGGATGTAGTTGTAGAAAATCTGCAAGATGATGGCGACGACAAGACCGGAAACGGTCGTGATTAACGCCACTTTAATACCACCGGCAACAATGGATGCATTGATCGTGTTGGCCTGGGCGATTTTATCGAAGGCCTCAATCATGCCAATCACTGTCCCCATAAACCCGAGCATGGGAGCCAAAGCAATAAAGAGGCTGATCCAACTCAGGCCACGCTCCAATTTTGTGCTCTCCAAACTTCCATAGTCTTCTACAGCCTTGGCGAGCTCCTCATAGCTTCCGCCACTGCGGTCAAGCCCTTGATGGAAGATGGCCGCCACAGGTCCGCGGCTGTTGGCGCAAACCTCTTTGGCAGCATTCACACCTCCGCTGTTCATGGCCTCCTCAACCTTGGACAGCAAATCCTTGGTGTTCGTGGTTGCCATGTTCAGGTAAATGATGCGCTCAATGGCCAAAGCCAACCCGAAAATGAGGCAGAGTACAACGAAGCTCATAAAGAGCACGCCACCCTCGATAATGCGAAGTTTGATTTGCTGACGGGCACCGGTGACCTCGACGGTCTCTTCCGGCATGGCGACAGCCTCCTCGGCCATAGAAGCCTCAGCCGCGGCGGCTGTGGAGTCCATCATGGTGGAATCTGCCATGGCACTGTCTGGAACCATGACGATCATGGAATCGCCGGAGTTATAAATGGTGTCTCCTTCTTGGGCGGAGACCGGGGCGGCGAACAAGAGGGCCACTGCGAGGAGGGCGAACAACTGCTTCATGGTGAAGATGTGGATCGTGGTTGTGTCGTTTTGTCAGAGCCGATGGCTCGCGAGGGGCGAATTTAGGCAAAGCCAAGCGCCCGACCACCATCCATCGTTTTCGGCCAACCTTGGTTGCGACCATGGGAGTAGACAGGGGTATTGGGGGGACTTGGCGTTGTGTGAATCGCCGCTTTCGAAACAGAAGACCAACAAAACAGGACAAAAAAAGAAAACCCGCCTGACAGACGGGTCTTTTGCGGAGAGACGGGGATTCGAACCCCGGATACCCTTTTGGAGTATACACGCTTTCCAAGCGTGCGCCTTAAGCCACTCGGCCACCTCTCCTCCCTGCCCGGAAAACCCCGGGCGGAATGGGCGTGCAAGGTACCCCATATTCCAACACAGTAAGAAGCAGATTTGGTTCAGGGGCCAAGAGGATCGAAATCCAATCAGCGAATGGTCTCCGCCGGGGTCTGTTCTCCGGCGAGCTCTCGCTTGAAGGCGGACCGCAAGCCCTCTCGGGACGGCTCTTTGGCCGCCAACACCATCAGTTTGGTGACCGCTGCTTCAAGTGTGATGTCCAAACTCGGCTCCACGCCAATTCGGGTGAGCCCCGCCCCGGTGACGTATCGATTCGCATCCACAGAGCCAACCGTGCACTGTGTCACGTTGACCAGAAACACGCCGCGCTCTTGAGCCTCGGCGAGAACAGCCAAAAACCGTGGGTCCTTTGGCGCGTTTCCAGAACCGTAAGTGCGCAAAATGGCGGCCCGAAGACCTGGCTGGGACAATTGATGCCTCAAAGCCTCTGCGGTCAAACCGGGGATCAGGTGCACAACGGTCACGTTGGTGTCGAGGGCCTCATTCAGACCGGCATCTTCCTTGGGCCTCAGAAGCAAGTCTCTTCGGAACCGGACGTGGACCCCTACTTCTGCAAGGGCGGGAAAATTCGGACTAAATAAAGCTTGAAACCCCTCAGCGTCCTGCTTGTGCGAGCGGTTTCCTCGCAACAGCTCATCGCCGAAATAAATGACGACTTCGCGCACAAGAGGCCCTCTTGATGGATCCGCGGAATCCCACTTGGAGGCAATCTCGATGGCGGTAAGGAGGTTTTCCTTGCCATCCGTTCTCAAGACCCCAATCGGAAGCTGGCTCCCAGTGAGCACAATGGGCTTGGCAAAACCAGGCAGCATAAAGCTCAGGGCACTGGCGGTGTAGGCCATGGTGTCCGTGCCGTGAAGAACGACAAACCCATGATACCGTTCGCGTCTGAGGAACAGCAATCGGGCCAGCTCACCCCAGCGTTCCGGCGTCATGTCGCTGCTGTCAATGGGGGCCAACGACTCGAAATCGAGCTGTACCTCGAGCGAATCAACCTCCGGCACTCGGTTTCGGAGATGGTCGAAGTTGAGTGGCTTGAGGGCTCCCGTATCCGGGTCCTCTACGGATCCAATGGTGCCGCCCGTATAGACGAGCAGAATTCGACTCGCCGTCATGAGGTGATGGGATTGAAAGGAGGCAGCCGGAAAAGACGTTCTGCATTGGCCGTGGTCAAACTTGCCACTTCCTCTAAAGGCTTCTCCAAGAGGTCCGCTACTCGCTGCGCTACCAGTGCTGTGTAAGCCGGCTCGTTTCGCTTTCCTCTATGTGGAGTCGGTGCCAGATAGGGACTGTCTGTTTCGAGCAGAATACGGTCTTCAGGCAGATGCGGTAAAACCTTGTCGAGGCCGCCATTTTTAAATGTGGTGACCCCACCGAGTCCAAAGCAGAATGAGTCGTACGCATTGATTTTTTCGACCTCCTCGAGCCCCCCGGTAAAGCAATGAAATACCCCACGCATACCGGTTTTAGCATACTCGTCAAGTACGGTAAATGTGTCTTCAAATGCATCCCGAACATGCAAAACCACAGGAAGATCGCGCTCCAACGCCCAAGCGATTTGCGCATGAAAGGCCGCAATCTGAAAATCTCTGTTTTCACGCCCTCGGAACAAGTCCATCCCAATTTCCCCGACAGCAATGCAAGGATGCGCATCCAATGCCTTCTCAATGACACCGCATTCGGAATGCCATGTCTCGCCCACATGACAAGGATGTAGCCCCATCATTGGCAGACACCGCTCAGGATATTGGCCCGTGAGCTTTAGTAAAGGTTCTACGCTCGCCAGATCGATATTGGGAAGCAGAAACCTCTGAACACCTACTTCAATCGCACGTTTGACAACCTCACTCCGATCGGCATCGAAAGCTGTGGCATACACGTGACAGTGGGTGTCGATGAGGTTCATCTTCATTTGGCAAAACTACATCCGCAACCCTGGCCTTCTCCATCACCTACATCTAGCAAAACAACCAGTGGGCCTTCATGGTAAGGGCATTGTCCTGCCATAAAACCCATTGTTTGGAGATGGAGATCAGACATACTTTGGCACGTTTAAATTGCAGTTCTCAATGCATCCGCGAATCGCTCTGCCTCGCAAGCAATATGGGTGATGGAAACGCCAGATGTGCCCCATCCAGCGCGATTGACTGTTGGGATATCACTGGCGATACTGGCCAAATGTCCTGGTGGGTAGTGTGGAATATTTCGCTCTCCAATTTGCCTAAACAGAACAGGTTCCGCGGTGGAAATCAACTCGCGGACACACTTCTTCACTTTGCCAACGTCGCCGCCCCACCTTGAATGGGGGACCATCAAACGGAACAAGCGGTGACCTTCAGGCGCTCTGACTGAGCGATGAACATCGCTCTCATGAAGGATCCCGCTGATGGGCATGTTTGGGTCTGGCACCAAGGTTCCATACCCCAAAGGAACCGAAGCGACATCCTCTGATCGGTAACCCACTGCAAAAACAGAAAGTGACGTTGTCAGTCGATTTTCATCCAAAGGCGCAGTCCATATTACAGATGACAGAGGCAATTGAAATTGCTCAGCTGCAACTACCGGGGAGGCCAATGGTGTGTTTAAGTGCAAATGCACATTGGGCATCTGTCCCAACTTGACCACGAGCCGCTCAACCAAAGTGATCATCCCCCCCTCTAGGGACGCAAGAGACCCGCGCACCGGAGTGAATAAGGGGTAGCTTTCTTGCATCTTTTTTCGAATCCATGAAGCTCTCTTCGGAGGACGGGGACCAAACTGGGTGAGCGCGGGAAAAAGAAAATCGGCATCCACCCTGTCTGCGGTATCGTTTACGATTCCCAGAGTCAATGCATCTGCAATCTGACGGTGTGGGATTACATCTGCCACAGGTTTCCCGCCAGATCTAGACCGCATCACTGAGAAAAACAGCCTGACAAACCCCATTTTAAACGCCGACTTCACTCCCACTTCATGACGTTGTCCTTGGAGATAAACCCAACGTTTTTTCGCCAGTGGGTTGGACGCTTGAAACTCATCCTTGAGCCCCAATTCTTCGACCAGCCTCCAGACAGCTGGGTGAGGTCGAGAAGCGTTCACGGCCAAATCGCACAACCAGTCATTCTCTTGCCATCGTCCGATGACCCCTCCAAACTCCTCCCCCTTTTCCACTAGGTCAACCCGAAGATTAGGTCGCGCCTTGCCAATTCGATATGCCAAAATCAAGCCAGACAGGCCGCCCCCCACCACGAGCACCCGCTTCGCTGAATCAAAGCCCGGCATCATCACCAGAGGCCGGCGCAATTCAGCACCATATCGAATCCACTCTTGAACTGAATACATGCGAGATACAAGTCGTTACGTCCCACAAAGATGCCACCACATGATGTAGAAAACGCCCATGGAATCTGTTAACCAAAATGAGCCTAGTTGCGCGCTATGCCCGGCCACCCGGATTCATCAATCTTGAAGCACTTCGCAAACAAGGGTGAAGGCCGTTCCCTTACTGCCCAATCTGACGGAGTACTTGCCGATCTTCTGTCTCTTATACACATCTGACGCTGCCGACGATCCT
>CAXHAW010000064.1:0-8082 GCA_964014525.1 uncultured bacterium | reverse complement strand
GGATCGTCGGCAGCGTCAGATGTGTATAAGAGACAGTCCTTGACCTTGTCGAAAACGAGTTTGCGGGCAATGCCCAGTTTCCACTCGTAGAACCCGCCATTTTGACCGTCGGGCTCCCATTGCAGGGCAATGCCGACTGCCCAATTGAAGATGCGTGTTTTTATGCCACCGGCTGCCTGCCCTTTGGCCACGATTCCATCGTAGAATTTTTCCAGAAGGCGGGGAACGGCGGTGAACATGTGCGGCTGGGCGCCCGCGAGGTCTTCTTTGACCGTTTCAAGGCTTTCACCAAAGTGAATTTTGGCGCCTTCCAACATGTACAAGTAGTGTAACATCCGCTCGAAAATGTGGCAAACGGGAAGGAAGCTCAACACGCGGTATTCTTCGCCAGGCTCGCGTTCTGGAAGCCGGGGTACTGAATTCAATGCGTTTTGGGCGATGTTGCGGTGTGTGAGCATGACCCCTTTGGGTTTGCCCGTGGTTCCCGATGTGTAGATGATGGTCGCCATGTCGGTATCGACGACCGAGTTTCGACGGGAATTCAGCGCCTCATCGTCTTCATTTCGGCCGGCTTCGGTCACTTCACTCCAGTGGCGTGCACCGTCCACTTTCTCGAATGTGAACACCGCTTCCAACGTGGGGACTTGATCGATGATGGACTGGACCTTGTCGTGGAGTTCTGCATTGCTCACGAAGCAAAAGCGGCTTTCGCTGTGGTTGAGAATGTAGACGCAGTCGCTGGGCGTCATCGTCGGGTAGATGGGCACGTCTATTCCCCCAGCTTGAAGGGTGCCGTGATCCATTAGGTTCCATTCGCATCGGTTGTTGTGCGAAATCAGGGCGACTTTGTCTCCCGCTTGGAGGCCCATGGAAATCAACCCGCGGGAAACGCGGTCCATTTCTTCGACGAATCCCGAGGTGGAGTAGGTGATTGTGTTGCCGCCATTGGGCATGGTCATCATGACCTCTAGAGGTCCGTTAGACAGCTGGTAGCGGGGGAAATCAAATAGACGAGTGGGGTTGTCCATCAGGTTCTGTTTCAAGGAGTCCCAATGTAGTGCGCGGGTGTTGCACTTTCGCACTATGTCCCGAACTCCGGATCAAGACCCGCGTTTGAATTGGCCCAAATTGACGTTGCCCGCTTGCAGTGCAGATGTCAAACAAAGGGACGGTCAGTGGTCTATTCGTTGCGCGGTCCGCAAAAAATGGGTCAAGCTCGAGCCCGAAGAGTGGGTTCGGCAGCACGTGGTGGCCGCATTGGTCATGGGGGATTGGCCCCTGTCCCGAATGGTGTTGGAGTATCCCGTGCGATTCGGTCAGGTGGAGGGGAGAATCGACATTGCTTGTTTGGATCGTCAAGGCCGCGTGGCGCTGGCGGTCGAAGTCAAGGCGCCTCAGGTTCCGTTGAACCAGTCCGTGGCCGACCAAGTGGCGCGGTATGACTTGGCGTTGGGGTGTCCTTGGTTGATGATTTCCAATGGATTGCAGAATGCCGTCTGGCTTCGAAATAAGGAGGGGGTGTGCCAACCGCATCGAGGCTGGCCGATTCCAGCCGGGGCGGACGATACGGGTTCTGTGGAATAAAGTGTATGCAATGTGGGAAAGCCGTTGTCTGGCCCTGTCTTTCGCTGGTGTTCAGGTCGCAGGGCAAGGGTACTTTGCAGTATGGAACCAAAGGACATCCTTGCCATTTCGGGCAAGCCAGGCCTCTACAAAGTGTTGAACACCACACAACGGGCTATTGTGGTAGAACCGCTGGGGGAGGGCAAGCGAACGGCTGTACCCGCTTCGGCTCGGGTCTCGAGCTTCGAGGACATCAGCATTTTCACCCACGAAGAGGACTTGCCGCTCGCGGATGTGCTCAACACCATGTTTGACCATCTCAATGGAGAAAAGGCGCCTGAGTCTAAAGTTCCCCATGCTGAGATTCGAGCATTTGTAACGGGCGCTATTCCTGATTTGGATCAGGAGCGGGTGTACCACAGTGATCTCAAGAAGCTGTGTTCTTGGTACAACGCCCTGTTGGATTTGTCTTTATTGCCTTTCAGTGCCGAAGCCTCCGAAGCCTCCGAAGCCACGGAAGGCGATGGCGATGGAGAGGGCGATGCGGTTGAGGCCACAGAAGAGGAGGCGGTGTCTGATGCTGAGGGCACAGAAGCAGAATCGGAATGAGTGAGAACATGAAACGGGTGGCCGTGATTGGTGCCGGTACAATGGGCAATGGAATTGCCCATGTGTTTGCCCAGTCTGGACACACAGTGGCCTTGGTGGATGTACGATCGGCGGCACTGGAGCGCGCCCAATCCACCATTGACCGCAATATGGACCGGCTGGTCTCCAAGGAGAGGATCACGACAGCGGACAAGGAGGCCACGATGGCCCGCCTGACCTTTACGACGGAGATGCACGGTGCTGTCTCCGATGCGGACTTGGTGGTGGAAGCTGCCACAGAAAGACTGGACCTAAAACTCAAGATTTTTGAGCAATTGGATGCGGCGGTGCGGGACCATTGTATCCTAGCGACCAATACGTCGAGCATTTCGATTACCCGAATTGCGAGCGCCACAAAGCGGCCAGCTCAGGTTATCGGCATGCATTTCATGAATCCGGTGCCGATCATGAAGCTGGTGGAGGTGATTCGAGGCTACGACACCAGTGATGCCACGGCTGAGACCACCATAGCCTTGTCCAAACAGTTGGGCAAAATTCCGGTGGTGGTCAACGATTACCCGGGGTTCATCGCCAACCGGATCTTGATGCCGATGATCAACGAGGCCATTTGCAGCTTGCATGAAGGTGTGGCTGGGGTCGCAGAGATTGATGAGGTAATGAAGCTCGGCATGGCCCATCCGATGGGCCCGCTTCACCTGGCGGACTTCATTGGGTTGGATGTGTGTCTGAGCATCTTGAAGGTGCTGCACGATGGATTCGGGCAACCCAAATACGCGCCCTCTCCACTGTTGGTCAACATGGTCATGGCTGGAAAGCTGGGCGTCAAGTCTGGCGAAGGATTCTACGTGCACACGAGAGGCAGCAAAGACATTCAGGTCGCCCCTGCATTCGCTTAATATGAAGGGGGTAAAGGAGATCCTCGACGCCATCGAGTCGCGTCAATTCGCTCCGCTGTATTTGCTCGGAGGAGAGGAGTCCCATCACCTTGATGTGCTTTCCGATGCCATAGAGGCGAATGCAATGGAGGAGCACGAGCGCGATTTCAATCAAACCGTGCTCTATGGTCGGGACAGCGATCTCGACCAGGTGTTGGCGGCCGCCCGCCAGTTTCCCATGATGGCTGAGCGTCGGTTGGTGCTGGTAAAAGAGGCCCAAGACCTTCGGGAATGGAAGTCCAAGGACAAGTTAGAGAAGCTGGCAGTGTATGCTGACAGCCCTGTCTCGTCGACCGTTTTGGTGTTTGTCCACCGCAACAAGATGCCGGACAAGCGACTCGCTGCTGTTAAGCGCATTCAAAAGGCGGGGGTCGTGTTTCAATCGGACAAGGTTCGGGATTACAAATTGCCCGAGTGGATCGAAGGTTATGTAGCCTCCAAGAGGCGTCAAATTCACCCGCGAACTGCCCAGCTTCTAGCCGAATACTTGGGCAACGATCTCAAGAAGATTGCCGGGGAGATGGAGAAGCTCTTTATCGCCTTGCCCGAAGGGGGAGAGGTCAGCAGTGGCTTGATTGAACAGCACATCGGTATCTCGAAGGAGTACAACATCTTCGAATTGACCAATGCGCTGGCCGACAAGGACATTGCGCGTGTGACACGCATTGTCCAATACATGCGTGCCAATGAGAAGAACCATCCGGTTCCCCGGATTCTGCCGACGTTGACCAACTACTTTTCTCGGGTGTTGTCCTTTCATCACCTGCCCAATCAAGATCCGTCAACTGTGGCTTCAGCTTTGCGCGTGCATCCTTATGCGGCGAAGGAATACGCCCGTGCAGCACGGAACTATCCCGAGCGAAAGGTTGCCCGAATTTTTGGTTATCTGCGGGAGTGCGATGCCCGATCCAAGGGCATTGATAACGCTACGGTCGCACCTTATGACCTTTTAGAAGAGGCCCTTTTTAAAACCCTTCACTGAACCGCCAGCGGGAACCCTGGCGTCCGATTTTTGTTGCCACGTTGATGACCCTTCAAAACGATCTCCTCCTTCGTGCCTTGAGTGGCGAGATGACCGATCGTCCACCTGTGTGGGTGATGCGTCAAGCAGGCCGGATCTTGCCTGAATACCGCGCAGTTCGAAGCAGGTTGTCCGGCTTCAAGGAGCTGGTTGAGACCCCCGAGTTGGCTTGTGAGGTGACGTTGCAGCCGGTGGACTTGCTGGGTGTGGATGCGGCCATTTTATTTAGTGATATTCTGGTCGTGCCCGAAGCCATGGGGCTTCCTTATGAGCTTATTGAGAAGGTTGGGCCACGATTCCCAGAGACAATTCGGTCTGCTTCAGATTTGTCACGGCTGCACCCTGTTGAGCCAGAAGAGCACTTGAAGTACGTGATGGATGCTGTTCGTTTGACGCGTCAGGAGTTGGGGGGCCGTGTACCGCTCATTGGATTTGGCGGGGCGCCTTGGACCCTCTTCTGCTACATGGTGGAGGGCGGTGGAAGCAAGGAGTGGAGCCGGGCGAGGCGCATGTTGCGCGAGGAACCGGAGCTCGCCGAAGCGCTTCTCGATCGCATTACCGATGCGACCATTGCCTATCTCAATGCCAAGGTGGAGGCCGGTGTTCAGGTGTTACAGTTGTTCGACAGTTGGGCGGGAGCAATGGATGCCAGTTTATTTGAGCGTTATAGCATGCCGCGTCTCCGCCGCATTTGTGAATCGGTGACGGGAGCACCCCTTATTGTATTCGCAAAGGGAGCGGGATGGCAGATGGACCGCTTGGCAACTTTGCCATGTGCGGCATTGGGTGTGGATTGGCACATGCCGGTCTCGGCAGCCCGGCGCATGGCACCAAACCATGTCTTACAGGGCAATCTCGATCCATCTGTTCTCTATGGGACAGAGAAAGAAGTTCGCGCGGCTACCCAACGAATGTTGTCGGATTTTGGACCCGGAAGGCACGTGGCTAACTTGGGCCACGGCGTCTATCCCGACATCGACCCCGACCGCGTCCGTGCTTTCATCGATGAAATCCAACGCAGCGGCGAAAGAGGAAGCGCTGACTGAGTATTGAACACCATGAGGAAACTGATTCCCGTTTGCGCCATTGCCGCGCTTTTTCTGCCTTTTGAGGCACAACTTCAAGCCCAAGACGACAACCTCGTCCCCAATGGCAGCTTTGAGAATGGAGACGCCAAGAAGTTGAAGGCTTATGGCCAGCTCGAGGAGTACACCACGGATTGGTTTGCCTACACAGACGCTCCATTGGATTGGTTTTCGACGGAAGTCAAGAGCGACAAGGTGGCCGTGCCGGCAAACAGTTACGGTTATGAGGACCCATCGGATGGCAACCGCTACGCTGGATTCCGTGCCCACACAAAGACCCCGAAGCTGTCCCGCACCTACATGCAGGTTCACCTTACGGAAAACCTCGAGGCCAATCAGATGTACTGTGTGAGCTTTGACATCAGCCTCAGTGATTTGTCCAAGTATGCCGTCAATGGAATAGGGGCTTATTTCTCTGACAGAAAGGAGACACAGCCCAACACAGGGATTGTGACGAGGGATGCTCAGGTCAAGCAACGTGCCGACAAGGTGATGCAATTGACCGAAGGATGGGAAACGGTGTGTGGAACCATGCTGGGTACTGGGTCCGAGGAGTACATGACGATTGGCTGTTTCAATGGCTCTCGCGAATTGGACGAGGTCAAGGTGAGAAAGCCAAGCGGCATCGCAGGGGTTCAGCAAATGCAGGCCTATTACTACATCGACAACATCAGTGTGGTGCCCGTCGATGCCAAGAGCCAGTGTTCTTGCTCCAAGTCGTCGAGCACGATGCCTGACTTGGTGTATGGCGGCCCGACCCTTCCCAGCGATATGGATGCGCAGGACGTCATCGGTCGTTCAGCCGTGTATTACGCCTTTGTCAAGAGCACCTTTACCGAAGACGGCAAGGCCACGCTCAATCGCATGGCTCAGATTCTCAAGGGCCATGAAGGGTGGTCTCTCGAGATCATGGGGCATTGTGACAACGACGAGGTATCAGAAGGCAAAATCAACCCGCGGTTTGCGGATACAGGGCGAAAGCGCGCCGAACAGGTGAAGCGTTACCTCTTGTCACAAGGTGTTGGAGAGGGCCAATTGACTGTGACGGGCGTGGAAAACGCCGATCCAGCGTCCACCAAAGATTCTGATCTCGCGCGTGCCAAGAACCGCCGGGTCACCTTCCGCCTTAAGTAAGGAGGTCCTCCTCCGCACATGGGGAGCGACCTTGTGTGTTTTGCTTTTTCTGCCTGGGCTCAAGGCCCAGGTTGTGTCCGCATTGGATGCCCATTCCTTGGTCGCAGACGGGGGGTTTGAGCAACGCGGGTCCTGTCCAGTAGACTACAACCAGCAGCGGCTCCGTTCCCTGAGTCTGTGGCGTCAACCGACGGCAGGAACCTCGGATCACTTTGCTGCATGCAGCAAGCTGGCTGGCGTTCCAGACAACCGTTTCGGAAAGGAGGCGGCTTTGCAGGGCAATGCATACGCTGGGCTGGTCCTTTTCAGCCGTTCCAAATGGAGGTACAGGGAGTACCTCTCCACCGAGTTGGCCCGGGACTTGGCGCCCGGGGAATGGGTGTGCGTTTCTGCTTGGGTCTCGGCGGCAGAAGAAGCGGGTATTGTCGCCGATGGTTTCGGTGTGTTGCTCTCGCCCACCATGCCCAAAGGGGAGCGAGATTTTGCGCTGGAGGCAGATCCTCAACTGGTCAATCCGGAGGGACATTTTTTGGAATGGTCAGACGGCTGGGTCAACCTCTCTGACGCAGTTCAAGCAAAGGGGGGAGAGCGGTGGTTAACCGTTGGGAATTTTGACGCCAAGGGCGGCACGCGCATCGCTGCTTCGGCGAGTGCACCTGAAGGCGCCACCAAGTGGGCTTATGTCTACGTGGATGGGGTGGAAGTCGTGCCGGTGGACCGCCCTGAGGATTGTGCCTGTTTGGTTCGGAAGATTGTGGACGAGATGCAGGATCCGCCTGAGCCATTGACCCGAGTGACGGAGTTGGAACGGGACACGCTGAATTTCGATTTCGACCGTGCTGATTTGAGGCCTGAGGGCAAGGCGGTTTTGGACCGTTGGGGCGAATTGTTGCGGCGGAGCCGTTTTCTCCGTCTGGAGGTCCATGGCCACACGGATGCGATCGGGCCTGAGGGTTACAATGCACGGCTGTCCGAGCGCAGGGCTGAATCAGCATTCAATTATCTCATGGACCAAGGCGTTCAGCCGGACCGAATGAGATTGTCGGGTCACGGAAGCTTGATTCCGACAGCGTCCAATGCAGACGATACGGGACGGGCTCGCAATCGGAGGGTTGAATTTCGTCTGGTTGAGCAGGCGTTCCTCGAACTGGATTGAGGCCCTTCAGGTTTATGCTGGAGTGAGGGGGCGCTCTTTGGGGATGGAGGAGAGCAGAACGAGGGCGACGACGAAGAACCCAATCAACGCGAGGACCGAGTTTCTCATGCTGCCAGTGAACCCTTCGATGTATCCCCAGCTGAACATGCCGATCACCACGCCGCCTTTTTCTAGTACCTCGTAGAAGCTGAAGTAGGAGGCCGTGTCTTCTGTGTCTGGAAGCATCTTGGCGTAGGTGGACCTGTTGAGGCTTTGCGTGCCGCCCATCATGAAGCCGATGATTCCAGCCGCGACGAAGAACATCTGAGAACCGTCCACGAGAAAGTAAGCGAAGAGGCAAACCCCAGTCCACAGGGTGGTGGCGATGATCAAAACGGGGACGTTGCCGAATCGTTTGCTCAGCGCACTGAACAAGAAGGACCCCGGAATGGCGATGATTTGGACGAGGATGATGGCGATGATGAGCTCGTCCGAGGCGAGTTTGACTTCTTTGATACCGAAAGAGCTCGCCATGAGCATGATGGTTTGAACCGCCATGCTCATGACAAAAAAGCTCAGGAGATATCGCACAATCCTGGT
>CAXHAW010000063.1:0-8200 GCA_964014525.1 uncultured bacterium | reverse complement strand
GCCAAGGAAAACGAAAGGGCGCCTGCCCAAAGCAGCAGGAGACAACCACGAACGCAACGGTTAAACTCAACGCGGGTCAGCATGAACATAGAGTTTCTGGCCGACCCGGATCATGTCTCCGCTCAACCCATTCCACTTTCTCAAATCCCGAACCGAAACGCCGTGCTTTCTCGCTATGGTCCCCAACACATCCCCATTTCGAACCCGATACACGATCACCTCTGGCTCAAAGCGAACCTCGGGGGTGCGATGCGGCTCCCACAACAGTGCCTCTGGAATTCCCTCCAAAAACGCGCCCACAGACTGCACGGGCAGAACAATAGGCCAACCACCACCGATCGCGCCCGGAACGACCTCTTTGCGATACTGGGGGTTCAACTGCGCCACCTCCTCCAATGGGCGGCCTGTTGACTTTGCCACTTGATCAAACCGCACATTGCGATACACCATGATTGTGTCAAGCGCAAAAGCCGGTAAAGCGATTTCACTTGGGATCAAGCCCGCCTCGACGGGGTGGGCAAACAAATACGCCAAGGCAATAATGGACGGCACATACTTCGCCGTCTCCCTCGGCAAAAAGCGCCGTACAGCCCAAAAGTCTCGAGAACCCGCCCTGCGAATCGCCTTGTTCACATTGCCTGACCCCGCATTGTAAGCGGCCAATGCCAAGTGCCAGTCCCCATCATAGATCTTGAATAGGCGCTTCAAAAACCGACAAGCGGCTTCTGTGGAGGCCACCGGGTCCTTTCGCTCGTCCACCCAACTGTTGATTTCCAACTCCTGCCTTCGCGCAGTTGGGTACATGAATTGCCACAAACCCGTCGCGCCGGCATGACTTCTGGCCAACGGGTTCAAGCCGCTTTCCAATACGGGCAAGTACTTCAGCTCGAGTGGAAGGCCGTGGCGGTCCAGCGCCTCTTCGAACATGGGGAAATAGCGGGGGGCACGCCCCATCATCCTTCCCAAGAAAACAGGCCTGTTCCGCATCATGAAGGTGATCCTGTCCAAGACAGCCCCGTGGGGAGCAAGGTCAAACGAGGTTCTGCGGTCCAAGTCCGCCAAGTCTCTCATCACCGCCGCCGTATCCAAAGACCGAGACAACCGTTTGCTGGACGTGCCTGCAAACCAAATAGCGCTATCAATGCTCGCACAGTGTGCCTCCTTGCACCAATCAAGCCAGAGAGAATCCGCTCTCTGGGCAAAGGCCGCCGCGACTGAATCAAGGCCGAAACCCGCTGAATCAAACGCAAAGGGTTCTACCAAAAGAGCCGGCTCAGGGACACCTCCCAGTGTGTCTGCCTGGGCAACCATTCCGGGTGACCAACAAACCAAAAGGCCTGCCAACCAACACTGGACAACGTTTGCGAGGGGGTGGCAATCAGGCCTTGTCGCCATCATCGCCGGCCTTGCCGTCGTCCTGAGTGGCGTCTTTGAACTCCTTGACGCCGCGGCCTAGACCGCGCATCAACTCGGGGATCTTTCTTCCCCCAAACAACAAGAGAACGACCAAAACGATCAGAAAAACTTGAGTAGGTCCAATGGCTCCCATCCGGCGGATTTTGGAGCGAAGTTCGGCAAAAGATGCCGTCAACACCACACCAAGGGTTCAATACGAAATCCCAAGGTTATCAATGAGTCGAACCCCACCCAAAAAACCGGCGGCGATAACACGTCTTGGACGAGCAAAGTCCGCAGTGTCCTCGAGGGTTACAGCGTCCACAACGGCCAAGTATTCCACCACCCATCCCCTCGCGCACAGCACCGCGGTTTGAAGGTCAACACTTTCTTGGGTTCCCCCTGCCGCGGCAACGAAACGCAGTGCGGTGTGCAGCAGTGCGGCAGCACCCCGCTCCTGAGAATCAAGACGGACGTTACGCGAACTCATCGCCAAGCCGCTGGGTTCGCGGGCCGTAGAAACTGGAACCACGGTCAAGTCAAGTGATTCGCGACAGACCATCTCTGAAATCACAGCCAACTGCTGCCAGTCCTTTTCCCCGAAATAAACCCGTTCTGGGCGAACTTGTCGAAACAAGGAACGCACCACCGCTACAACACCATCAAAGTGCCCCCTTCTGTGCACCGCCTCCCAATGGCTCGTCAAAACCCCGTAATCCACTGGCTCCGGCCTTTCGGGCACGCCGTTCGGATACAATTCATCAGATCGAGGAAACACCACCGCGTCTGCCCCGGCATCCTCAGACAGTTTGACATCAGCGTCTCGCGTATTTGGATACGTCTGAAAATCAACCGCATCATTGAATTGGGTCGGGTTCACGTAAATGCTGACGACCACATGACCATCCTGACCCAACTCCTGGCGGGCTCGCCGAATCAACGACGCATGACCATCGTGCAGCGCCCCCATGGTGGGCACGAAGCCCACGGCAACCGTTCGAAATGCATCGCCGGACAAACACCTCCAGTCTTCAAATGAATGGTAAATGCGCACTGAAGTTCCGTAGTTCCGTGATTTCTGTTTGAACACACCACACCCCTCAGAAATCATCTGAAGAGCGTTAATCTGTGTCAACACTCACGAATTTGAGGCGCTTAAAGTAGCTGAACCGCTTGAATTTCCAAGGTTTTCTCGCTATATTTGAGTGAGCCTGTTATTCCGGTAGATTCATGAGCAAGACCCGCATCCTCTACGTCAGTCAAGCAATTCAACCCTTTCTCCCGGAGAGTGACATCAGCAAGACAGCAAGGCAAATTCCCCAAGGAATCCATGAGCGCGGTCGCGAAATCCGGGTTTTCATGCCTCGGTTTGGCGTCATCAATGAGCGCCGTCACCAGTTACACGAGGTCATCCGCTTGAGTGGCATGAACCTCAACATCAATGACACCGATCACCCCTTGATCATCAAGGTGGCCTCCATTCCCACCGCGAGAATGCAGGTCTATTTCATTGACAACGAGCACTATTTCAAAAAGAAAGTCACTTGGCTTGATGCCAAAGACAAGCTCGTATCCGACAATGATGAGCGCGCCATTTTCTTTGCCCGTGGGGTTCTAGAAACCGTGCGCAAATTGTCTTGGGCCCCGGACATCATTCATTGCCATGGATGGATGGCCTCTTTGGTTCCCCTCTATCTCAAAGAGCTTTTCAAAGAAGACGCTCACTTCGAAAACACACAGATTGTCACCAGCCTTTACAACGAGGGCTTTAAGGGCACGTTGAATGGAAGCCTGCACGAGAAAATCAGCTTCGATGGCATCCATAAAGACAAAGTCGAGTCCATTCAAATTCCAACATTTGACTCCTTGAATGGAATCGCAATTCAACACTCTGACGCCATCATCGCTGGTTCAAAAGAGTTGACAGAGGAAACTGAAGCCCTGTTCCAATCATCTGAGCTCCCCAAAATGAAGCACTCAGAGGCAGAACTCGGCGCTGCTGAGGTGGCCAACTTCTACGACACCATCCTTGAGGGAAAGGAGGTGGCCGTTGAGGAGTAAACCTTCTTCTTCCCGTCTGACAATCTGCGCCTTCGACCATCGGTTGACGAAGGTGTGCCCCGACGGCCATTCTGTACGACCTTGCGTGCTCCAATCCGATTCCCTAATGCGTTTCGCACGCGTCGCCTTATTGCTCCTGCTTGTCTCTGCAGCCATTGCTGGATGCAGAAAACCCAACAGTGATCTCGGACTCGGGCTTCAGCCCGACGGTGAATTACTGGACTTGCGAACCGACACGCTGACCTTTTCCATCGAGATGGTGCCCGTCGATTCTCTTCGAACGGACGAGAGGAGCCGACTCCTTCTTGGCAACACCATCGACCCGGTCAGCGGCCTCACATCGGCCTTCTTTTCGACGGAGTTGCGACTGTCCCAAACCAACAAGGATTTCGGAACCAACCCCATTTGTGACAGCGTCATCTTCACGCTGCGCTTCAATGGACCGTCCTATGGGTTCAACTTCGATCAAATGTTGAGGGTGGAACAGCTGACAGACACCATCTCCATCGACAGCGCCTATTACAGCCAAGACATTCCGCTAACCATTCCCATCAACCTCGCCACCCCCTCAGGTCAACCCGTCCAAATGCACCCGTTTGATTCGGTGTTCGTGGGTTCCGAAGGCTTGTCAGCACGGGTTCGAATTCCACTCAGCACCTCCTTCGGACAGGGGTTGATTGACGCCGACACCTCCGTGTATGCCTCCAATGACGCTTGGCGGTCTTGGTTTAAAGGACTCCAGGTTCGATCCGAATCCGGTGGCGGTGGAATCGTAAGCCTTGAGCCCAACGCCGGCACGTCATACCTGACACTGCATTACCACAACACGACAGACACAACGAGCTACAACTTCATCATCAATAGCAATGCAGCCCGAATCGGACACTTCGGACACAGTTGGCCTCCGGAATTTGGGGCATTGAACGACAGTCTTCCCACAGAAAACGCCCCGCGTGTCGCATTGCTTGGTGCAGCGGGTTCGTACCTGAGGCTCGACCTGAGTGGGCTGGACAGCCTAGATGTCGAAAATGGAACGGTAATCAACAGGGCTGAAGTTGTCCTGCCTTTGGAAGACGTCCCGTCTAAACTGCCGCGACCTGCTGGCCTTACCGCCTTCATGAAGGGCCTGAACGGCGGCCTTGAGTTCACCCCAGAGGTGGCGTCACCCGGGGTCACCTTTGGCGGGGCCTACGACCCCGCCCAAAACGCCTATGTCATCAACCTTCCGATCTACGCTCAACGCAGACTCAACGGAGAGGAAACGCGTCCCCATGTCTACCTGTACTCGGAGCTCTCTTCTGTGGCATTAGAACAGGTGGTTTTCCGCACCCCTGAATCCACTGCCGAGGCTGCGCTCATCGTTACCCGGTCAGAGTAACGGGAAGCCGCATTGGGAGTATCTTTATCTCATGTGCGGAATTGTAGGATACCTTGGCGAACAGCCGGCTTTTCCCCTTCTTATCAAAGGGCTAAAAAGACTCGAATATCGGGGGTATGACAGCGCTGGAGTTGCTGTTTTGGACTCAGCCGGCACCCTTTCTCACCACCGGAAGAAAGGCAAGGTAGATGACCTGTTGGAGCACTTGGACGGCAACATTCCACAGGGGCACTTGGGCATTGGGCACACCCGATGGGCAACACATGGGCCTCCGAACGATATCAATGCCCACCCACACATCAGTGGAGATGGACAGCTCGCCCTGATTCACAACGGCATCATCGAGAACTACCACTCCCTTAAGGAAACCTTCCTAAGCCGTGGCCACACCTTCTACAGCGACACCGATACGGAGGTGCTCGTGCACCTCATATCAGAGGTAATGAAGAGCAGCGAAGAATTGGACCTGTTTGAGGCCACGCGGGTTGCGTTAAACGAGGTCGTTGGTGCTTATGCTATTGCCATTGTGGATGTTGGTCGGCCCGATGAGCTCGTGCTCGCGCGAAAGTCTAGCCCTTTGGTAATCGGCATTGGCGACGGAGAATACTTCATTGCCTCCGATGCAACCCCTATAGTAGAGTACACGAAAAACGTCGTGTACCTAGAAGACGAGGAGGTTGCCCGCATTTCCTTGTCCGCCGGTCTAAAAATCAGAACCACAAGGAACCACAAGGTCACCCCAGTCATCACTGAACTAGAGATGGCCTTGGAGTCCATCGAGAAAGGAGGCTACGAGCACTTCATGCTCAAAGAAATCCACGAGCAACCACGGTCCATTGCCGACTGTCTTCGGGGAAGATTGAGACTGGGACATGGGGGCATCAGAATGGCCGGCATCGACAACCACAAGGACATGTGGTCCAACGCCAACCGCCTCATCATTGTGGCCTGCGGCACCAGCTGGCACGCGGGCTTGGTGGCGGAATACATGTTCGAAGACCTCATCCGGATACCGGTAGAAGTGGAGTACGCCAGTGAGTTCCGTTACCGAAACCCCGTGCTGGGTGAGGGGGACATCCTGATTGCCATCAGCCAATCAGGAGAAACCGCAGACACACACTGGCGGCCATCCGCATGGCCAAAGAGCGCGGCGCCCACGTGTTTGGCATCTGCAACGTCGTGGGGTCGAGCATATCCAGAGAATCACACAGTGGAGCATACACCCACGCCGGCCCAGAAATAGGGGTCGCCTCCACAAAAGCCTTTACCGCTCAACTGACCGTTCTCGCCCTCGTCGCCCTTCGGGTTGGAGAGTTGAGGGGGTCTATCGATGCGCAACAATTGAATCGCCTCATGGTCGGGCTGGAAGAGCTCCCTGACAAGGTCGAAGCTATTCTCAAAAAGGAAGACGAAATCAAAACCATCGCCGAGATCTACAAAAGCGCGCCAAACGCACTTTTTCTAGGCCGGGGATACAACTTCCCTGTGGCCCTCGAGGGGGCCCTCAAACTCAAAGAAATCAGCTACATCCATGCCGAGGGTTATCCGGCAGCGGAAATGAAACACGGGCCCATTGCGCTCATTGATGAAAACATGCCCGTCTTCATTGTGGCCACCCAAGGTTCACATTACGAGAAGGTGCTCTCCAACATTCAAGAGGTCAAAGCCAGGGGAGGCAAGGTCATCGCTGTGGTCTCAACGGGAGACAGTGAGGTCGCACGAATGGCCGACCACACCATTCAGATTCACCCCGCGCAAAGCGCACTGGTGCCGATTTTGAGCACCATCCCATTCCAACTCCTGAGCTACCACATCGCCGTCATGCTCGATAGAAACGTGGACCAGCCAAGAAACCTAGCCAAAAGCGTCACTGTGGAGTGAGTCGCGCAGCGATAGACTCCAAGCTGTCTAGCATGGCCTCCAAGTCTGCTCGCTCCGTCAAGGGGTTCATTAGCGTACACCGCAGCCAAGCGGTGCCATCAAATCGCGTCATCACGACGTAATGTGCGCCCTCCTCGAGGTGCTTCTTCCTCAATCGCTCAGTAAACGCGTTCTGCTGTTCAAGCGAATCCAAATTGAATCGGTCCGGGACGAGTCGAAAACAAACAATGTTGGCCTCAGGCTCCATCGCCAATTCAAACCCCTCCCTGAGCGAAACTTGCTCTGCCAGCTCCCTGCCCAAGGCAAACAAGCGGTCCACCAAGTGGCCCCAAACTTCTGATCCATATTCTTCCAACACAGCAGCAACCCGAGTGCTCAGCATGCGCTTCGTGCACTCGAACGTCCGCTTTCCAAAGTTCCACCACTCCGGCTCCTCTGCGTCACTCCACAAATACTCGGCTGTTTGGGTAAACGGCAGAAAACTGTGCTCTTGCTTGGCATAAAACAAGCCTGTGCACAGGGCAGGCACCCCCATAATCTTGTGAAAGTCCATGGCCACGCTGTCTGCCCTTTCCATGCCCTCAACCAAGTGACGGTGCCGTGTGCTGAACACCGCTGGCGCACCGTGTGCGCCATCCACATGAAACCAAAGTCCGTGTTCTTGAGCAAAGTCAGCGAGCAAGTTCAAATCATCATATGCACCCGTACTGGTGGTACACGCGCTGCCGACCACCGAAACCACACGCCTTCCCTTGGCCAACATGTGTGACATCGCCTTCTCCAGCCCCTCCCTTGTGATTCGGTGCCGAGAATCGGTGTCCACCAAGCCCACTCCATCGGCTCCCCACCCCATGACCCGCACGGCTCGGTCGACGCAATAGTGGGCTTGCTTCGACACCAACACCGACCCCAGTCCATCGTCACCTTGAATCCACGGGTCGGCATTCGCCCCCACTATCCAACGTCTCGCGGCCAACATAGCCACCATATTGGCTAGGGTGCCCCCGTGGCACATCACCCCGCCACAACCTTCGCGGAACCCCATCATTTGGCCAATCCGTGACATCAACACCTCCTCCATGGCTGAATTCGTCGGGCCCATCTCATAAATGGCGCCCCCGTTGTTCAAGAGGTCCGTGACCATGCCAACCAACGCGCCATCGGGAAATGGAACCGCCACCTGGTGCCCCATGTATCGCGGGTCCTGCAGGCCGTTTGATCGGGTCACAACCTCGCGCATCAAGTCCACCAGGCCTTGTGGCCGGTCCAGTCGACCCTCCCAAAACACCCTCTCCTCAGACGGCGTTGTCCACGGCATGGATTGTTGGGCGGAGCGACCTTGGGCATCCACAAGGTGTTGCTCCAAGTCGCCCACCACCTGACGCGCCAAACGACCAAAGCGCTTTGGGTCATAAGCCCTCTTCAACAATGGGTGCAGAGACTGTCTCTTATACACATCTCCGAGCCCACGAGACTTCACGGAAT